>JACQEL010000562.1 GCA_016200595.1 Deltaproteobacteria bacterium | reverse complement strand
TCCAGGGACGGGTCGTTTGGTCACTTCCCACCTTGGGGCAACCAGGGCGCGCAGAGCAAGGGCTCTGCGCGCCCGTCACACACATTCGCTCTGATCAAAAAACCGGGAACTACAGCTACTATAGGTCTCCTCAATCATGTGTGGCGGACGCCGTTCATGCTTCGACTTCACCCTCCGGGTTACGCTCAGCACGAACGGGCACTGAAACCGCTCGTCCGGAGCGCAGCGCAGTCGAAGGGCGAACAGATATCTTTACGGCACAGCAGTAGCCCGGATGAAATCCGGGATTCCCCGCTCGCACCTCCCGGATTCCGCGGAGCCTGTCCTGAGCGCAGTCGAAGGGCTCCATCCAGGCTACACCCAGCACGACCGATTTGTTCATGAGCAGCGGAGCGAAGAATCTCGCTCTCAGTCTGTCGTTTCACGAGATTCTTCGCCTCCACGGCGTGTCGGCTCAGAATGACATGCATACACAATCACCGTGACAGAATACTAAAAGAGAGGAGCAGAGAGAACCGTTTCCCTTCTACATCTGACCTGAGGCTCGTCGGACACCTCTGGGCCAATTATGCGTCTCGATGCACGGTGTCAGGGGCGAAGGCTGGAAGGCAAACTGAAATGTATTCGGCGCCTTCTGGTTCGGGCGTGCTGTACTGTACCCACTCTCCACAGTGAGCGATTATCGCTTGACCCGCTGTGACGTTGGTCGTGCCTGTACGCGTTGCGACACGCAGCATCCCGCGCAAGACGAGGGTGTATTCATCAAACTCGGGGGTCTACCCGGGTTCAATCCAGCCGCCCGGACTTTTCATGCGAGCTATGCTCACCGTGTCGGTGCTGGAATTGACCCGGCCAATGAACTCTTCAATAATTTTGGGCTTATTGCCTACGGCCTGCACGATCGTGGGCGTAGGGATGAGAGTTGGCATGACGAACATTTCCTTTCTTTTGTTAATCTTTTTACTTTCAATGAGTGATCTCAGTCGCGTGCAGCGAGCACTCATTAAGTGCCCATTCCCCATGAGGCAAGGTATTCCTGTTGTGAGGGGGTGAGACGATCGTGGCTAAGACCGAGAGCGGCGAGTTTCATGGAGGCGACACGGTCGGTGAACTCGGCCGGAGGAAGCAAGACTTGGCTCTGCGGCAACATACCGACCTCTCGTGCGGCCCACGCGACCGTCACGGCCATGAGGGTAAACGTCAAATCCATGATGTCAGCCGGGCTGGCTTCGGCGGCGCTTTGTCCGACCAACCGTCCCTGCGCTAGCAAATAGAGCTGTTTCCCGCTAGCCAAGGTATACTCGGTGAGATTGGGACGGATCTCGGTTTTCGCTTTTGCCGTGCGTTCGAGACTCGCGACATCGATTTCGACATCGAAATGACCCGAGTTCGCCAAGATGGCACCATCTTTAAGTTTGGCAAAATCGTCGGCGGTGAGGATCTCTCGACAGCCGGTCGCAGTGACGAAAATCAATCACGTTGGCGCCGCAGCCACATGCCTGAGCGTCGATCCCGCGTCCGGCCCAGCCATAGCCGGCAATGACCACAGTTTTTCCGGCGATCAGGATATTGGTAGCTCGTAGAATTCCGTCAAAAGTGTTTTGGCCAGTCCCATAAGGGTTATCGAACTCTTGCTTGAGGGGGGCATTATTCAGAGCGATAACTGGGAAAGGCAAGGCTCCGGCCGCTGCCATGCTGCGCAGCCGCTGGACTCCAGTGGTCGTCTGTTCTATGCCCGCCTGAACTCCCTGCACTCCAGACTGGGCGAGATAGGCAATGAGGTCGGCCCCGTCGTCCAGGATCATGTCGGGTTGCACGGCGGCGGCAGCCTGTAGGTGAGTGTAGTAGGTCTTTCGGTCTTCGCCGTAGTGCGCGAAAACTGCGATCCCATCATGCTGGACCAGAGAAGCACAGATTTCGTCCCGGGTGCTCAAAGGATTAGAGCCAGAGAGGGTGATCTCTGCCCCTCCAGCTTGCAGGCAGCGAGCCAGGGCAGCCGTCTCTGGGGTGAGGTGAAGCGAGCCGCTAATGGTGAGCCCTCCTAGAGGCTTTTCTTGGGCGAGCTGCTGCTTGTAAGCGGCTAGCGCCGGCATTCTCCGTTCAGCCCAGTGAATGAGTGACCGGCCCCGCTGAGCAAGAGACGGGTCCGCACTTTGCCATCGGTTATTTGACATTGCCTACCTCCATATCGAGAGAGACGGCCCGGTAGAGTATCTCCCGACCGCCATTCAATTGATCCAGTGAGCGGACGCTGTACGCCAATGCTCGGGCGTCGATGACGCGAGTAAGGCTAATTCCTTTTGTATCTGCCAGGCTTGCCAGTCTTCCTGGTCCTTTAGGGAAACCTCCACCCCCTGACGTGGCAGCGTCTGTGCGGCCGTGCTGACGAGCAGACGAGAAGAAAAATCAGTACGCGCGAGCAGACCTTCGAGCAACTCTCCGTACGCGCGTGGCTGGGTCGGTGCCGAAGAAGTGGCCACCAAGCTGTCAAGCTGATCCCATGCCTTCTGTGACATGGCGATCCGTAGCAGGCGCGAGCGGCAATCGTGTGGCAGCTTAGGAAAGAGGGAGCGAAGACCACGATTCTGTACGAGGTGGCGACGGCGGCCAAGAGCATCGACGCTTTTCATAGACTATATTAAAGACACATTTGTACATATGTGTCAACGAGGATAAGCGCGAATTAGCTGGAAAGACCTTCGCCCCTCTCTTAATTTATTCTGTCCTATCCGCTATGGTGACAAACAACTGTCTACCAGGATGCCGAAAAACGCTCCGTTCACCCTTTAACGGGACGGGGAAAGGCGCGCTTTCGGCAGCACTGAATCTAACTAAGCATGGAGGGGATATGTCAGAATTGAGTGATTTCAATCAAAAGGTGATTAGTGAATTCCGGGCGAATCAAGGGAAAGTGAGCGGGCAGATGGCCAATATGCCCGTGCTGCTGCTGACGACCACCGGCGCTAAGAGTGGCCGGACGATCACCAAGCCACTGGTGTACACCACCGATGGCGACCGCATCGTCATAGTCGCCTCTTTCGCCGGAGGCCCCAAGAATCCTCCTTGGTACTACAATTTGGTTGCTAACCC
This sequence comes from Deltaproteobacteria bacterium, assembly GCA_016200595.1. Lineage (GTDB taxonomy): Bacteria > Desulfobacterota > Binatia > Bin18 > Bin18 > JACQEL01. The sequence continues at coordinate 354 of JACQEL010000562.1, read as the reverse complement.
CGAAGCGACGGTCGAACTGGGCAGCGAACGCTTTCGGGTGCGGGCAGCGGTGACGGCTGACGAGGAGCGCCGACGGCTGTTCAACCGCCAAGCCGAGCAGATGCCGATTTTTGCCGAGTATGAGAAAAAGACCACACGGCAGATACCGGTTCTCGTGCTTAAGCGCATTGACTGAGCGCATCAAATCGGCAGTGGCGGTTACGGATGCGGGGGGAGCAACAGGAGCAGCGACATAAGGCGGAGTAGTGGTCGCTTACGAAGATCATGCCGCCCAATCGCTGACGACGCGCTCATTACAGCGGTTTGCCCTTGACCGAAGAGAGACAGAAGGTAGGCCGGAATAAGCGGAGCGTT
>JACQEL010000593.1 GCA_016200595.1 Deltaproteobacteria bacterium | reverse complement strand
TTTGTTTTGCGCAGTATTACTTTGGATCCCCCCTTCCCAGCCGCCGAGGGCGGCTGAGATGCCCGCCTGCTCTCCTCCCCTGGTAGGTGAGTAAGAAAAAGGTCGGCTCACCCTTAGCAGCAGGTAACCATCAATCGAGCAATCGCAGAAATGGCAACTGACCCCTTCACGGGCGACGTTATCCCTCTCAAAAATGAACAAGCTGCTTTCCGCCGTCGTGTAGGGCTTCATATGCCCGACGGCATATGAAGCGGCGGATTTTCTTTGACGTTGACCGCGCACGCCGGCGTGTTGAGGTTACCGACATCGACCGCCGTACTACGACCACCTACCGCAAAAAAAGAAGCACGCCCAGGCGTGCAAGCTAACCCTTCCCTGTGGCCTGCCGCCGCTCATCGTGTCCCAACTACCACCCGCACGCGGACGAACTTTGCGAGCCATGTGAAGAACACGAGAGCCAAAAGCACCGCGAGACCTACGGGCGCTTTTGCCTGCATTGCAAAAGCACCATGCTCCCCGCCGCGTTCGACCGCCACACGTGGCAAGTGTACTACCGCACGGGCGAACGCCCGAGAAGCCGCCGCGTGAGGCTCTAACCCTTCCCACTTCACGTCGCATTTTGTACCATGAGAGAGTTACCCACTAACTCTTAGTTTATGTTTCAGAAAAAGTATGTCCCGCTTATAGCCTTCCTTGCGGGAGCAGTTGTTACCATCGCCTTCTCCACTTACGCAACGGATATAGGCACCAACGCAACCATAACCGGAAGTCTGTTTGCAACCTCCACCGTGGTGGCTACGGGGAATGTTCTCACCTTTGGCAAGCTGGGCGTAGGTACGACGACACCCACCGCAGCGCTTGCGATCAACGCACCTGGCAACGTGCCCGGGCTGCTCGTTGGATCATCGACGGCAACAAATTTTATCGTAGATAAAAATGGGAGTGTGGGAATTGGATCGGCGCAGCCAAGGGCTCAATCTAATCTTGATATTTTGAGTTCCGGTAGCACGCGCGAGTATCTTCGTGGCCCGGCTGACCAGACCCATTACCTAATTTTCAGTGATTTGACCTATGGCGACCTTGGTTGGATTTCAGCTAACGGTAGTGCCGCTAGCTCCAACGCCTACCGGCTGTCTCTTTCAACCGGTGCTACGAATGGTTTTATAACCTTTAATCCGGGGACTGGTTCAGAGGCAATGAGAATAGCATCAAGCGGCAACGTTGGCGTAGGCACTACCACCCCCGGCTCTACTTTTGCCGTTTCAAGCTCTGCCACCACTACCGTGCAATTTGGCACGACTTCCTCAACACAAGGTTCCTGCCTTCAGCTCTACACCGCAGGAGGAACAGCCTACCGCGTCTTCATCGCCAAAAGCGGCACGCTCACCGCGCAGCAAGGAGCCTGCACCGCAGCTCACTAGCCCAAGCCGGAACCTGCGAGTAAACACCCCTTTCAGAGCAAAATCAGTAATTACAGTGAAAAACTGACCCCGCCCAAGCGGGGTTTCTCTTGTATCCACAAGGCGGCACTTTGGCAAAATCAGTCAAAAGAGTTATTTTGACTGATAAGGGAGGGCGAAGACATGCCACAAAAGAAGGGGCGAAGTGCTTGGTTAATCACTTGGGAAGCCACAGGTGGGTACATGAAAGGAGCAAAAAGAGGAAGGAAAAAGTACGCCGCGATACTCAATCCAAACTGGAGCCCTGACGTAGTATGCACCATCCTGGAATCGCTCTACGCCTATGAGGAGCAAGTCAGCCTCATTGATTGTCTCGAATATGCGAAAGTCAGCTCTGGCGTCTCAAGCCCCGCGAGAAAAAAATCCCCATACCCGTACTTAGCGAAGAAGAACCCCTATAAAGGCGACTATATATGCGGAGACAGTCTCTACCTTCGGGCACGTCTTGTAGATGAGCTGCAGGTTATAGAAGAAAAAAACGGTCGGGAAAAACTTGTTTGGAAAGACCGCCCTGTAGTGTTATCACCGCGGATGAAAAAATTGCTTAGAAATGAAGACTGAAACCATCACCCACCTCACCCAAGACGAGATGCGCAGTTTACTGGATGCGATCACCAGCAAGCGCGACTACGCGCTTTTTCTTATCGCCTACCGCCACGGGTTGCGCTCTTCGGAAATGGGATTGCTCCAAAAAACAGACATAGACTTTGAGCGCGGACGGATCACCATACATCGCCTCAAAACGTGCTGCATTGGCCCTAGAACCTTGTCAACTTCTATGAGACCAGCAGCACCTAGCCAGCCTACACGATCGAAGAAAAAACACAGTTTTCTTACTTTGTCCGCCTTCTCACCTATGGCGTCTTTAATTTCTTTCATTCCTTTCCCACTTGCTCTAAGCTTCTCAAGCCCTGTAGGCAAGAACTTTGTAAAGAAGTAAAAACAGTCCTGTCCCATATGAAACTCACGAACAGAGAAGTGGGCGAGAGAACGCGGGAGGGTGAGTGAAGTGGTCGTGAATATGTTCGAGTGCCTGTCGCAACGCGCCGTCCGCGATATCGACGAGGCGCACCAAGCTCAATTCTTGGCAGCGCGTCACAAACTCGTAGAGGCTCGCGGGAAAGTGGCCGAAAGCTTTGAAGACGCGCCAGAGCAGGTCGGTCACGAAGGCGGCGAGGAGTTGGAGGGGCAAAGCAGGGGCGCTCTCCCCCAAGGGCTGCTTGATTTTGAGCATGGTCTTCATCCACTTCCACCAGTGCTCGATCTTCCACCGTTCCTTGTACAGCCGCGCCACACTGCTGGCCATCAAGTCAAAGCGGTCGGTCAACACAAACACCCAGCGGTAGTCCGGCAATTGATAGCTGACCAGACGCAACTCTACCTCCGGCCAGCCTGCCAAGCGCACGGTCTGATCCCCGCGCAGGTGCACCCCGCCCTGGGGCCCCAACGGCACGGGACGACAGGCCACGACCTGCCAGTGCATGCTCTGCTTCAGGCGCACGACGAAGTGCGCGCCGCAGGCCTGCATCTGCGCCAGGCGGGCAAAGCTGATATAGCCCCGATCCTGGACATACGTCCAGCCGGCTTGCCACTGCATGGGGATGGTCCGGTTAGCGTCGTGCACCTTGCCCGCCGTCACCACCATCTGCTGAGGGATGCGTCGCTGCCACTCCAGCACGGCGTGCACCTTGGCGGCCGCGCTCGCCTGCCGGTACTCGGCCCAGTCATAGACGGTCAAGGACAGGGTGAGCCAGACTGCTATCGACCAAGGCGATGCGCGCAAACTGCTTGCCCAGGCGTTCCACTCCGGCTTCATAACTGCGGCGCACTCGCAGCCACGCCTCCTCCATTTGCTCCACGGGCCGGTGGAGGAGGGCATTAGCCAAGGTATTACGAGCGAGCGGCCCCCCAAGGGCAGCTTGCAACGCCGCGTGCTCCTCTATTGCGCGCAACAGGCCCCGCATCCCGGGCTGGCGCACCATCTGGTAGGCCACCAGGACGTGCAACAACCGCTCCCCCTTCAGGGCCGTGCGGCGGCTTTCATAAGGGTCGCGATCAAAAATCTCTTGCACGGGTACCTGTTTAAGCGCGTGCAGCATCAAACTCACCAGTGTGATAGACTCCGCCATGCGAATCCTCCTGCGTGTTGGTTTTACCCATGCCAGGATACCTGGCGCACCGGAGGATTCGCATCCCCTACACAATCAGTTCATATGGGACACCACTGAAGTAAAAACGCTCCTCATCCAGGCCCTTCCACCATTCTTGAAAGACTACTTGTGTTGCATCACTTATTGATTTTTTTGCGGCGTCTTCCTTCATGCGTCGATAAATAAGTGCTGTCCATAGTAAGATAAAGGCTGATCCAAACTGGATTGCAATATTAAAAACATTAATAAAAAACTGAAGATCATCCTTAGTCATATCTCTCTCCCTGTTTCTATCTTTACAAAGAAACTCCACACATCTAGGAAGGTGGAGAATACCCGACGAGCTTAGCTTGACCAATCAGTGATTACTCTTGCCAGCGTGTAAAGTGCTATCGCCAGCGCAATTAAGCTAGCGATTATGGCTACGGTAAGCGGCCAACTAGGGAGTGGTTTTTTCCGGTTTGTCATAACTTCCTCCTTCCATCACCACCCCTACCGCACCACCACCGTTGCCCGTCTTTCTGGGTACCAAAGGAAGGAGGAAGTTATGGGCTATAGAACGTTCGTCCTTTATATATAACATTTAGTGATTTTTGTCTATAGCGCAAGCTGCTCAGCAGAGCCATGGCTTTTCTGCTGAATTCCACATTACAGTTAAAAACCCCGCCCTCCGAAGGCGGGTTTTTCCCTTGTGGATCAAGGGGGCGATACGGTAAAATTCCACAAAACAGTCTAGTGTGGAATTAGAGGAACGTGCAGAATGCCACGCGTTGAGCACTATTTGGGGCTGGCCGCGGCGGCCGCAATGTCCCTGATTTGGCTCTTGCTTATATTGGACTTAGCGTCAGAGGGAAAGCTGTTCCAGACCGAACGCATCCTGTTGTACACAGGACGCATTGGGCAATGGCTATTGAAGCGGTCGCCTTTTTCCAACTCCTCAAATCTGCCTAACCTCTCGCAGAAGAACCGGGCAAACGCCATGAATTTCGTTTCGTCGTTGCCGTCATAGCCATCGAACTTGATACGGTACTCGTCGATCCCACTGGTATCGTCGAGCTTGGCGAACGACTGCTTGAGCGCGCGGAACATACTCAGGGTGTCGATAATCTCATTACACTCCGCTTCCGTGACGGTATCTTCGTCGATTACCTGGCCAAGGATATCATCGTACAGGCCTTCAAAACCTCCCTCGACGACCTCGCGATGCTTCTGGTGCTCCGATGCATTTTGTTTGTCCAGTAATTCAAGGATCCGGTACTGGTTGGCGAAAATGAGCCGATCTTTTTTTTCGAGTTTCATGTTGCACCTTTCTGCCGGTGTACAAACCTCTTGCTTGGGGTATCTTCTTAATTAAACCAGCAAACCCCTCTCTTTCCTCAGCCCCTCTAAGTGTTTCTTATCAGAATGTGAACAAAACAGCTATTCTGTGGCATTGCTTTCAATACCTCACCGAACCATGAAAAAATCCTCCCCACAACCTAACGGCCGCGGCGATCGCCGCCGCTCCCCCATCGCCTACCTCACCCAAGACGAAACCAAGCGGCTTTTCTCCGCGATAAAAAGCAAACGCGACCGCGCTATCTTCCCCACCTCCTCTCCGGCCGCCGCGGCGCCGGCCACCTCTCCTCCGCCACAGGTGTACCTCCCTAGGAGGAGAAGAATTTGACGCGTCATAGCAAAGAGTTATAATCCGGCCATGGATCGAGCTGTGTTAGAAAAACCCCAGCTCCAGCAGTACCTGGTGGAAGAAATCAGCGCGGTACTCAACACCTCTCTCCACATGGACTTCTATCGTGCGGTAGCCGAGCGTCTCCCGCGGGATCTGATCTTTAAGGCACTCGCTGAGATCAAAGCCGACCCGCCCAGCGAGATCGGAGATCCGGTGCTGTATTTTTTCAACGAGATGCATCGCGCTGCGCGGGAGTTGGGCGTAGAACTCCCGCCCTGACGGGTGGCGTGCGGATCCACGGTTTGCCTTGACGCGCAGGGTGCAGGTATTCTACACTTTACCCATATGGGAACAGTCCGTTACATTCCCGCCAAAGAGGGAGATATGAAAACCTATATCTTCAAAGCCGTGGTTGAGCCCGACGAGAATGTCTGGTCCGCTTATTGCCCCGCTCTGTTACAGCAGGGAGCTGCGACCTGGGGGAACACCAAAGAAGAGGCGTTACATAATCTGGAAGATGTGGTGAAAATGGTCCTGGAGAGCTTGCTGGAGCACCGGGAGCTGATTCCCGAGGGACCGACCGATCAGGCACAAATATCGATTGAGCCGCAGGTTGCCGTGACTCTCTGATCCATGGCGATCAACTATGGCCAACTCCGCAGCCTCACGGCCCGCGCACTCATCTCTGCGTTAATCCGCGACGGGTTTGTCTTTGATCGTCAATCGGGCGCCCATCAACACTACTACCGTCACACCGACCATCGGCGTGTGACGGTTTCTTTTCACCGCCCGAGTGACACCTTTCCTCCAAAAACTCTCAAGCGGATCATCGAGGACCAAGCTGGCTGGACCGAGGATGACTTAAAGCGTCTCGGCCTTCTTGCTTGATGGCCGTGGCCGCGGCGATCGGGACGGATCCATTTCAGAAACGGCAGGAATTCGTAAGAGACGTTACGGACCGAAAGGGTTCAAGAGGATAGAGAGAGTTATTTGGAGAAATTCGCCCCTTTCCCATCCTACGATTATGCTCCTATTTGCCACAGCATGGACAAAATCTTCCCACCGGGCCGAGGCTTACTCTTGCTGCCTCGTTAATCCAGTTTTTCTGGATATTGCTCTTCTGTAATGGTGCTCCTTGTTGGTAGCGACGAATTTCTCTTTCAAACTCCTCACGTTCAGCCTCGCTGAGATTAGCCCATCCTGCAAGAACAAGCTTTGTTCTGTCTGTCACGGTGCTCCTCCTGTTGAGTTTGATCCGAGTCAAAAATTGCCACAAGTATTACAAGATGTGGGCCTTAAAGACTCTGGGACCTTGCCGCATGAGATACACTGCTTCTGAAACTTGAATAAAGCTGCCCGCATTCCGAATCGCTTCTCTGCTTCACTGATTCCCTGCCTGTTGTCAGTATCGTTCCTAAGTTGATCCTCAATATCTAGCCGATCAAGTCCCAGCCTGAATTCTGGTTCTGTGGGTGGATTCTTCGCGAATTCTCGGTAGTCATTTGAGAGACGGTTATTCGCTGAGCTAGATTCAAGCGCGTAGCTAAGCTTGTCTTCCCATTTCGCAACCAAAGACCACAAGGAAACAGCAAAAAGGGGAACAGTGAGAATTCCAGCTAAGGCTTTGAGTAGAAGCAGGTATCTAGATTCCAGATCGAAAGAGAGAACCACACTGCCTACCACAAGAGGGGTTCCTAAACCAAGAAACGCTAATAAGTGCAGTTTCCATCGGAGGTTGGAGGCTCGTCTTTCAAAGATGGCTGCCGTCCCGAAGGCTTCGAAAGCCCGCTCCCAGCACTTCTCACGGAGCTGGTTAATAACGCTTTCGTTATCCATCAGCCTCTCGCCTTATGCTCACCTGTCTAAACAACTATTCCACCTAGCCCGCTCCCAGCACCCGGGCAGCCTTTTGCACATCCCCTGACTTCACCCAGAGAATCGCCCCAAACTGTCCCGCGCCAGCTGCCACGGCATCGCAAGCAGTGACATTAATCTTGGCCTCTGCCAGCTTAGCCATAATCTCGGCCAGTGCTCCAACCCGATCCTCACCTTGAATGAGAAAGCCAGTCTTGGGACCCACAACCTTTATCTTAGACTGGCGAGCAAACACCCGAAACGCAGCAGGGTCAGCAGGAACGAAATCAACCTGCGCCCGGCGACCCTTGGGAAAACCGGAGAAGGCAAGCAAGCCTATCCCTGCTTCCTTGAGCATGCCAAGGAGCTTTGCTCCCTCCCCTGGCTTATCTGAAACCTCGGTGTAGAAATACTGCACCTTCTTGATTATCTCCGCCATCGCGCCTCCCTTCATTGCTTGGTTCTCTGGTGTATCTCCCTATCTTTGTCAAAAAAATCAAAGCATACCAGAATCCACGACCTCCATCTCGCCATATGCAAGTCTTTCCTTCACGAAATACCGCTGCCCCTTTATATCTTGGAATTCAACCGTGATCTCCGGTCTGAAGTCAATCTTAGCTGGTTTAGCGATTCGTGTTCGCAGAGGCTTGAGAATCGAAAACCAGAGATCCGTATGTGATCCTTGTATAATCTCGCCGCCTACCAAGAGCTTCTTCTCTTTAAGAGGAGTACATTCACCTTTACCAAGGGGGGGAACAGATCCAGGAAAATTGGCGGTCATACCCATAGAGTTTAGCTGAAAGTCTCCTATCTTTATGTTGATGGCCGTATCATCACCGATGTTCCTCACTTGAAGATTCTCGTGGGTAGCTTCTAAGATAACAAACGGTCGAAAGCGTAGCTCATTTTGTTTCTGCTGTTGGGCTTGGAGTTCTTGCTCACGAAGTTTCTGTTTATGGAAGAGGCGCTCCTCATGCTTGGCTTTCGCCTGAGCGTTAAGTAGCGCTGCTGGATCATCAGGCGGATTTTTTCCCTTGACGGTGATATTGATATCCCCTCCAACCTGAAGATTGTGCGAACCTCGTCCAGCTTTCTGTTTCTGCGCCCAACCAACACTGGATGAGGGACTGAAGAGCTTTTTAGTAATCGCGATAATCGCAGCTATGGCAGCCACTCCAATACCGCTGAAAATCCATTCTTTATTTTTAATGAGCCAATTGACCACCACCGTGTACCAAGTCTCCTCTATACCCGACATGTTTATTCTCTAACCTTCGCCATACGCCCTGACAACCGCAAAAGTCAAGCCTTTACCGAGCATGATAATCACTTACTGGCAATTGCACGTCTCCTTAACCTCTGCCATAGTGTCGCCCATTTAGAGATAAGGAAGGTTGTTTTCATATGCTCCAGCGCGCCGCTCATCTTCAACTGCCAACTAGCTTCCAGCGCGAGACCACTAAGGCCTTAGCTGCGTTGCACAACGAGATTGCTCAGCGCGAACAGGAACTAGCCGCGCTCAAGACAGAGGCCTCGCGCTGGCAAAGCGTGTTGCAAGGACCAGCCAGAAAGGCTGGCCGGGCTGTCACGTCTCCTCAGGTACGACCATCTAGGCGGCCCCGGCTCGATTGGAGTGTGGTTTTACAGGAGCTTCCAGCCCGATTTACCATCAAAGACCTAGCACAAAAAACTGGCAAGCCAATTGCGCATGTCTATGTCTATGCGTCGCGCTGGATGAAAGACAAGAAGGTGCGAAAAGTAAAGGACGGCTATCAGAAGGTCTCTCAGGCAGGGTGAGAAACTCCCCCGCGGCTGATCTGCCGACGTATGTGAGTTGAGAGCCTTACGCGAAGAGAATAGGCACTACAGTCACTGTATGCTAGATCACATCCGCCGATACGCGGCCACCTTCTTTTCTTGGCCTTCAACGAGGCATTCACTCGTACAGACGAGTAGATGACCAGATTTGGTCGGCGGAGGAGGGCTATCATAGATTTCAAGCAGCGCTCGATTGGCAGGTTTAGGGCCGATCTCCAACGTAATAGTATTATTCTGGCCGTCTCTCCCAAACTCCTTGAGCGGACCAAAGATGCCTTCCTGCTGCTGGACGACCGTTTGAAACTCAGCTAACTTCTGGTTCCCCGACGTAGCGACTGTCTTAGTAGAGGCCATTATTAGAACTCCTTTCCATATAAGATTTTGATCTTCTGCGCCAGCAAATCGAACGCTCTCTGTGTCTGGGCTTCACTTATTTTGCTCAGAACATCCTCAAGGGCAGCATCGCCGGTCCTTACCCTCAGGGATTTGGCAAGGACATCTAGTTCGTTCGGCTTTAAAATCTTAACAAAGTCTGCCATGTTCTCACGACGCACCTGCAGGTCCGGAGGGACCGGCGCGACAATCAGCAGGCTTTCAAGCTGAGCATCTGCATTCTTCGCAGTGGCTCCAGCGGCATTGGCAACCTCAATGATTGCCCCCGGAATCGTGCCCGCATCGTAATAGCTCTCTAGATCACTCAGCGCCAAGGGAAGTGGATATTCGTCAATATTCTTTGTCAGACCTTCGCGGATCCTGACGAGGACTTCCTTGCGCTTTGCGGCCATAGTTGCCACCAGGGCTGGCATGGTTTTCTCGAGATAGACGCTTCTGTCAAAGGCTGCTTTCCCTCCGACGACACCAGTCGAAGCTGCGGAGAGGGCATTCACTGTGCCAGCCGTCGCCAGCGTACCGGCCGCGTTGAGAGCGAGAACGATCCAGTCCGTAGCGAGACCAAACCCAATACCTTCTTGAAATAGACGCTGCTGAAACTGGTTGAAGTACAGATCGTCTGCGCGAACCCGCGCATTGACGACTTCGTTGCGCCATGCTTGTTTGGATAACCCAGAGCGATCACTGTCATTAGCTGATTCGTATTTTGTGATGGCATCAGGTTGAAGATACTTGTCTAGCGCCTGGATCTCAGCTCCAGCGTCGGTAGCTCGGTCTGGATACGCCTTCAGGGTCGCACAGCTTGTTGACACCATCATGATGATAATCAGCGGCGGGAACCTCATCACTTGCATCTTCATCACCCTCCTCCAATTCCGTGGGACTTTGGCTAGGCAGCTAACACTGCCATACAAGGCGAATTGGGAACCGGATGAAAACCCCTTCTTCACGAAGGAGTTTCCTTCACCGACCCCAAGACAATCCGTTCAGTCTGTGAGTGTTATCACAAAGTGCAAGGAAAGTGTAGAAAGATAGGGAAGATCTCGTTCTCTGTTCGCTTGGCACCCAAGCACCATCACTCGTACTGTTCTCCCACAGTCGCCCCTGCCACCGCCATACTCCCCTACGCCCTCAAAAGTCAAGGCTTCCACCTATGCCCACCGTAGCCGCGACGATCGGCGCGGATCCAAGCGAGGAGCTGCACAACCAACAGGCCTGCATGAGTGGCACAAATGCCGAAGTAACCTACAGTAGCGATTGATCAAATCTCAGCCGGGAAGCAATTTTTCTCCTCCGCGCAATAAAAATCATCTCACTGTGAAAGTGATGGCGTGGTTTTAACACTCCTCCACGTGCAAATAAAATCCTTGCGCTCTCGTTCGCTCGTCGCGGCTCTGGCGAGGGCGTGCGGCATCGCAGTTAAAACCCGGTAGCGCTTCATGCGGTAGTCATGGCAGCTTTTCTTGCTCTCAGAGATGTTGCTTTTTTCGGGACAAAAAAGCAGCGTACCAGTTTTACAAGTCGCTGCTTTTGCGGTGCATCGGCTATAGGGAAGCTACTTACCAGATTCGATGTTTAACTTTTCCTCGATGTATTTTACTCTCGCCATGAGGTCGGTAAATTCCTCGCGGTGTACCAAGTCGCGGATATCGCGCTCAATGGTATCTAAGCGGGCGTCTATGTGAGCAAGCCGCGCATCGACTTTTTCAAAGCGCGCGTCTATCTGCTCAAAGCGCGCGTCTATTTGTTCAAAGCGGGCATCTATCTGCTCAAAGCGTTTATCAACGTTTTCAAAGCCGCGCTGCACCATCTCAGCGGTAGGGAATACCTCCGTCATCGCCTCTATGAGTTTTTTGGTTTCTTCGTTGCTCATGTACTTAATACTACTGCTTGGTTACTTGGTGTCAAATCTAACGAGCGATGATGATCCTCTACACGGTTCGTCGTCCTTTTATTCCACCTTGCCTGCCCCGCTTTCATTCTTACTAAACATTGCTAAACAAGCAAAAACCTGAACCATTCTGCATTAAGAGTTATCAATCTTTATAAAGAGTAAGCGGTGAGGGAGATTCTGCACGGTTCCTCGCGATGCGGATTCTCGGGAACCAGGTTCAGTGTTCGATGTTGAAAAAATTCTTCGTCTGATCGCGAAGCGATCAGCTTTTTTTCTCTCCACTTCGCAAGCGCTTTAATTATTCACACTATGTATGTTCTCTTCATTTGCAATATAATTATGCATATCCATGCAAGATGGGAAAAAACACGGGAACCGATTTGTTGGGACGATTTGGATGGTCGGCTTTTTTGTGTTACTCGCCTGCTCTCCTGCTCGTGCATCTGCAGAAGGGCCTGACCTTTTCTCTTCTCCGCAGTCTCTTCTAAAACAAATAAGCGCAAAAATTTCATGGGCTGAGAATGTCTTCAATTCGCCTGCTGACAGCGGATCCGATGCCGAGCAGGAAGCGCACCCGAACGATGACGTTCCGCCTCAACAATCTTCCTCAAGCACTTTCTTTGATCGATCGTTTTTCTCTCACACCGTTGCCTCTATCGCAAAACCATTCACGGACTTCTTTCGTGCGTTGAAGGAGCGCTTTCAAGCGCGTACGGTAACGCAGGATGGAGATAACGACACCGCGTCTCAACTGTCCCCCACAGACCCGACCCTTCCGCGATCTCCTGCCCCATCACCTGTCCCTGCTGGCACTCCAAGTAAACTATCTCGCACATCTCTCGGCACGAATGAAGTCGACCAAGACTTCTTCTCCCGTCTTCAGAAAATTGAAACTCGGGTAAACACGCTCTCGTCTCTTTCTGCTCCCAGTCTCAGAGTCTCTCCTTCTCTTTCCACGCTTCCTGATGCGCGGGTAGAGAAACTCACCGCCGATCTTGCGCATCTGACGAGCCGCGTGGATACACTTGCCGCGCGCCCGTCATCCCCGCAAGTCGTGGTCTCGGGAGGTGGAGGCTCCTCAGCTCCGAGCGGCCCTTCCACCAGCGACCTCCTGCGGATGTTCGCGCTTTCACAGCGAGTAGACAATTTAAGTAACGTCACCATCACCAACTCTTCCATCGAAGGGTACCTGGAAAGCAGCGCTGCCGCCACAACGTATCTCCCGCTCGCGGGAGGTACACTCACTGGCGACCTCTTTGCTTCGAGTACCATCCGCTCTTCGGGCGCGCTTACTCTTTTGAGCGGCCTTAACTTCTTCACCAAGGGTGCTACCACCACCATCCCCGCCAATGCCGTAAACGCCTTCGGCATTGCCACTTCGACGAGTGCTGCTCCGTTCCTCACTTTTGATACCCAAAACTTCCGTATCGGCATCGGCACCACTACGCCGGGTGCAGCACTTTCCGTAAAAGGAGATTTATTAGTAACAGGAGGACTGGTGACTGGAGGCCAAACCATCGGCGGCAATTTTTCTGTTACGGGAAATACTACGTTGGGGGATGCGAGTACGGACTCTCTTACGTTCAACGCAGCCACTCTCGGGTACAGCAGTGCCTCTACCTCGACCATTCCTAATCTTACCAATGCCTTCTCCATCGCCACCTCTACTGCCAACACACCGATATTTACTATCTCTACAAAGTTTTCCCGCATAGGACTTATCGGTTTCGGGACTACCTCTCCCAGTCAGCTTCTCTCCGTAGCAGGTTCGGGGTATCTCACCGGTGGACTAGGCATTGGAAACTCGACCACGACAAACGGAGTTCTTGAATCTTCCGGTCTTGCCTACATCGGAGGGGTACTAAAAGTCGCAGGGAGTGCAACCTCAACAATCGCCAATGGATTGAGCGTGGCAGGGTCGGGGCGCGCTTCCTCAAAGGGTCTTGTGGTCTCCGGCGGCAACACGCTCATCACAAACGGCAACGTCGGCATTGGGACGACGAATCCGGGGTATAAGTTAGAAGTTGCTGGCACATTGTATAATTCTGGGGTTGCCACCCTTGTAGGTGGGAATGTTATCTTAGACGCCGCCAATGGTCCATTTACCGGAAGTGCGCTCATCAGGTCAGCTGCTTCTGGAGGTCTTTACCTTATACCAACTGGTGTTGGAGGGTCAACTGCAAATTACACTGGCATCAAATCGGATGGTACATTTATAACATCTGGCAACGTGGGTGTAGGCACCACCACACCAGGCCGCAAGTTCTCGGTACAAGGTGATGGGTTGTTCTCGGGGAATATCTACGCGGCGAATATTACTGCCACGGGGACGATTGCGTTTACGGGGACGGGAACAACTTCAATTGCCGGATATTTGGATGTGGCGAAAGGATTGGAAGTCGGGAGCAATGCCGGGTTTAGAGTGCATGACCTCGCGCCAGCCAATAGCTTTAGAATTGATAGCTCGGGGAATGTGGGGATTGGGACGACGAGTCCAAGCGCGAAATTACATATCGACGGTACTGGCTCAACAGACACAGTCATTCGCAATAGGGGGTCTATATGGACGGCACAAGAACAAACAAATGGCAGTACCAATTGGGGATTCAATTATAATATTACCGGCACGAAGTACATATTTGATGGTTTGGCTACGTATTTTCAACAAAGAACGGGTAATTTTTCATTCTTTACAGCTCCCACAGGAAGTGCTGGTGCAGCAGCCACTTTTACAGAACGTATGAGGATTAGTGCGGCGGGCGGCTTGTCGCTTGGTTCAACTTATGTTGGAACGGACGCTGGAGCAGGGAATATGATAATCAGCGGCAAAGTCGGTATCGGCACCACTACACCCGGCGCACGGCTTGCCGTAAACGGCCCCGCGTTCTTCGACTCCAAACTCATTCGTTTTGCGAGTTCTTCGGCAAGTCAATTGACACTGGCGTATCAGGCTAATGCCACCTCAACGATCCGCAACTCACAAAAATATGCATTCACCATCGCCACCTCCACCACCGCAAGCCCGATATTCAACATTGGCACACTCACGGGAAGGGCAAGCACCACGCTTCTCGGAGACTTCGCGGTCAATTCTTCCGACTTTGTAGTGACAGGTGGGAATGTAGGGATAGGGACGGCGGGGCCCGCCACAGTCGCTGGTTATACTGCGAAACTGCATGTTGTCGGTAGCTCTTTCCCCGCGGCCATCGTTGAGACTTCAGCCAGCGGCTCCACTGACTTGGCGGCTCTCCAACTAAAGACGGGGGCAAGCTCCAACTATTGGCAGTGGTTTGCAAGAAATGGTGATTTGTTCGCAGGCATCGCC
>JACQEL010000592.1 GCA_016200595.1 Deltaproteobacteria bacterium | reverse complement strand
CAGTGGCACTTATGCCGCTCATCGAGCAACCTGAAGCGATCGGCAATGCCTTTGCCATTGCTCGTGCTACTCCACGTATCGCCGGTATTGCGTTCGGTCACGGTGACTTCTCGCTGGCGATGGGCATCAAAGCGGCTCCTTCTACCGAAGGCGTGGTTTTTCAGGCTCGTTGTCAGGTAGCAATGGCAGCTAAGGCAGCGGGGATCACGCCGATTGATAATGTCTTCCTTGATATCCCGAATATTGAGGGATTGATTGGAGAAACTCGTCAAGGCAAACAACTCGGATATGAAGGCAAGGCGTGTATTCACCCGAATCAAGTCGAGCCAGTGAATGTGGTCTATACCCCTACGCACGAAGAAGTGGAATATGCCCGAGAACTCGTTGCCGCCTTTGAACAGGCGGTGGCCGAAGGGAAGGGTGCCGTGGCCTTCCGTGGCCGCATGATCGATGGTCCCATCGCTGACATTGAGCGCATCGTGTTGGAACGCGCGCGGAAAGCCGGCATGACATAGGGGCTGGGTGCTAGGGGTTGGGTGCTGGGTATTCGAAGGGGTATCTTCAAGTAATCTGCCATTTTTTTCCTTCCTCACCAGCACCTCACACCTAGCCCCTAGCCCCTTCAACTCTCGTTAATACGTGCAAATAATGTCTAACACGTCATTGCAACATGGGTCCGCTTATGTGAACGGTGTCCGCCTTCACTACGTGACACAAGGCACGGGGAAACTGGTGATCCTGCTCCATGGTTTCCCTGAATTCTGGTACTCTTGGCGGCACCAGATCCCGGCGCTGGCCGAGCATTTCCAGGTCGTGGCGCCGGATATGCGTGGATACAATGAGAGCGACAAACCTGCTGGCGTCGCCAATTATCGGCTTGATCTGCTCACCGCGGATGTCATGGGCCTCATTCGTGCGTTTGGTGAAGAAAGAGCTCTCATCATCGGACATGATTGGGGTGGGGGTGTGGCCTGGACATTCGCCGCGGATTACCCGCAGGCGACCGAACGCTTGATCGTGTTGAACTGTCCGCACCCGGATGCCTTACAGAAACAGCTCCGCTCTAATTTTCGCCAACTCCGGCGTAGCTGGTATATGTTCTTTTTCCAGATCCCCTGGCTGCCTGAAGCGCTGTTTCGTCTCAACCGCCGCCGTTTCGTCGAACAAGCCTTTCGTGGTATGGCCATCCGCAAGGAGGCGTTTCCGGACGAAGACCTGCAGCGCTATGTCGAAGCATCAGCAAAGCCAGGCGCTTTAACCGCAGCGATTAACTACTATCGAGCGATGTTTCGCGACTTCCTCAGACGTGGCGAGCGGAAGTTCGCCAAAATTGCTTGCCCGACTCTTCTTATCTGGGGAGAAGAGGATGTCGCTTTGGGTAAAGAACTCACCTACAACATGGAGCCGTATTTCACCGATCGATTCGAGATCAAATACATTCCTCGTTGTAGCCACTGGGTGCAGCAGGAACAGCCGGAATTAGTGAATCAGTATATGCTGGAGTTTCTGGCGGACTTGACGACTCGTTAAGGAATTTAGCGATGCCGAAGCGGGAAAAACCTTCAACGCGCTCTTTGGCGGCTCGACAGCGAGCGTTTGATCGTTTGGTCCGGGCCGTCGGTCCCTCGTGGAACGATTTGGTCGAATTTGCTGGCGTGTTGGACGCTAGCCTCAAAGCTACCACCGAACGAGAAGAGGTCGAGACACAACAAGACCGTCTGCACAAAGCCCAGGAACTGTGGCATCAAAAGATCGAAGGGATGCGCCCACGCCTGAAACGGCTGGCCCAGGTAATGAACGGTGACGCCGCTTCCTACTTGACACTCCTGGACCGTATAGATCGCGCGTGTCTCAGCACCAGTCTGGAAGAATTCGAATACGTCCTGAAAGAAGAATTCGCGCGGGATAAGGAGCAGTTCCGCGAGGCTTTCAGGCAAGTCACAACCCTGGACGAGCTGGACCACCGCTACGCGCAGGCACTGCTGGATGCGCGAGTGTATCTGGAGACGCTGGAAGGGGTGCCGGACGGAGATGCCTTGACGGCAGAACTGGATGTTGTACGTGCCCACTTTGGGCTGGAGACGTTTTGCCAACAGCCGTCACAGGCCGGCGTTGTCCTGGAAGAGTTCGGTCGCTGGCGGCAGAGTTACAGTACCCGCTATCAAATACACTATCGAGAATATCGCCAGCAGCTGACGACCCTGACCGGTCGGCTTGAAAAGCTGCGGTATCAGGTCGAGGGACTAGCGCTTATGAACGAGATCACTGAACTTGGTGCCACCGTCGGGGCACCACTCCCGATCCATTATAAAGACCTGCTGGCACGTTGCGACACACAGGCGCTCCCCGAAGAACTGCCTGATGTGAGGGAACAGCCGATCTTCCATGGCATTACCCTGCTGACCGAGGGACCAGAGCAAGAGGTGGCCGAGTTGGAACAGGCACTAGAAAACGCGTTGCAGAGACGCCTGTGGCAACTGGCTGATGAAACGATTGCCGCAATTCTGAAGAAACAGACTGATAGTCCTATTCAGGCTCTGCTGGCGGCGATCCAGGCAGCCGATACGCTCAAGCTGGCCGAACAGTTTACACCTGAGGTGGCTGAGCTAGTCCGCCGACTGCTCCAGGAAGCGCGGCTGGTGATAGTGGATATCCGCTTTGCGGACTACGATGGTCCGGCGCAGTTCGGTGACGATAGCAAAGAGCTAGAGGAACTCGTAGCGGCCTTCCACGCCTTTCTGGTCAAGGAAATGGCAGCCGCCCGCAAAGCCTATCCTGGTAAGATTGTGCGGCTGAATTTGAAGTCGGGATGAGACAGTGCGTATTGACGATATTGTCTGGTTGCCGCACCTCGTTGATAAACTGGCGTGGAAGCATCAGGTCTCTCCTGAAGAAGTTGATGAGGTGTTGTTCGACAAGCCCCGGTATCGCAAAGTGCAGAAGGGCCATATTCCCGGCGAAAACCTGTACGCTGCTTATGGGCGGACTCTTGCCGGGCGTTACCTCATCGTCTTTTTTATCTATACATCAACTCGCGAAGCGCTTATTCTCAGTGCTCGTGATATGGATGCGAAAGAGAGAAGGCAGTATGCCCAAAAGTAAACGTATTCCTGAATTCAAAAGTTACGAAGAGATGGGGGAGTTTTGGGATACACATAGCTTGGTGGACTACTGGGACCAAACGGAACCTGCGGAATTCGAAATTTCCGAGCAAGCAAGGCGACGCTATGTCGTACGCATCGATCGCGATTTGCTCAGCCGAGTGCAACGCATAGCCCGGATTCGTGGGGTCAGCACAGAAAGCTTGATCAATTTATTGTTGGAGCAACGTTTGAGGGAGATTGGAGAACGAGCTTCTTAACGAGCGTAACATGGATCATCAAGAGCAGATGCGATGTTGCTTCTGTGGAGGCGAAGTAGTGGCGCGGCACATCACGCATTTCCGTCAGACGCCACAGGGTACAGCTGAATTTCGCGGCGTGCCCTGCGAGGAGTGTCTCGTCTGCGGAGAAAAGTACTTCTCGCCTGAGGCCGTGAGGCGCATGGAAGAACTTTCCTCCATGCCAGCACATGAGTATGTACAACTGCCCGCTTATGACTATGCATAACGGCGCTATGTCGAAGCCTTAGCAAAGCCAGGCGCCTTAACCGCAGGGATCAACTACTATCGAGTGATGTTTCGCGACTTCCTCAGACGGGGCGAGCGGCAGTTCGCTACGTCTGCCCGACTCTACTCATCTGGAGAGAAGAGGATATCGCCCTCGGGAAAGAACTCACCTACAACATGGAGCCGTATTTCACCGATCGCTTCGAGATCAAATATATTCCCCGTTGTCGCCACTGGGTACAGCAGGAACAGCCGGAGTTGGTGAATCAGTATATGCTGGAGTTTCTGGCGGACCTTGAGGAGACAGAGATATGAGACAGAGACAGAGAAAGGAAACAGAGGGAGGTGGGGCGGTCTCTGTCTCCTTTCTCCGTCTTGCTAAGCAGTAGCGTGCGCCATGCGCACGGACACGTTGCTGCTAGGGAAGACATGGGCGCAGCGCTTGCTACGACGTCCACTGCGGGAAGACATGTTATGCAGTGTCCAACATGTAGCCATGAAAATCTTGAAGGAGCGAAATTCTGTGGCGAGTGCGGAGTGAGACTCGAACGCCTCTGTCCAAACTGCAGGAGCAGCAATCCTCCGACCAACAAATTCTGTCAGCAATGCGGTCAGCGCTTGGCGGAACTTGTAACTGTGGTCCCCGCGTCTGCGCCACCGACCGCGGCCGATTACCGTAGCCGTCTTGCTTCCTACACCCCCAAGCATCTCGCGGACAAGGTGCTCACTACTCGTTCGACCTTAGAAGGCGAGCGTCGCCAGGTTACTGTCCTGTTCGCCGACACCGCCGGCTTCACGGCCCTGGCCGAAAAACTCGATCCTGAAGATGTGCATCAGATCCTCGACCGTTGCTTCAAACTAGTTACGGCGGCAGTGCACCGCTTCGAGGGAACCATCAACCAGTACGGAGGCGATGGGGTGGTGGCGCTGTTTGGCGCGCCTATTGCTCACGAGGACGGACCGCGCCGGGCGGTGCATGCAGCTTTGGCGATTCAGCAAGCGCTGCGGGACTTCAATCAGGAACTGCAGGCGGAACGCGGCTTTGGCATGCATATGCGCATCGGCTTGAATACCGGCCTTGTTGTCGTCGGCAAGATCGCTGACGATCTGCGCATGGATTATACGGCGGTGGGCGACACCACCAATGTGGCCTCACGGCTCCAGAATCTCGCCCGTCCCGACAGTGTGTACGTGAGTGAGGCAACGCATAAGCTGATTGCCGGTTTCTTTGAGACTGCTGATCTCGGCGAACTACAAGTGAAGGGACATGCGCCAGTCCGGGCGTTCGAAGTGCTCCGTCCTCGCGGCCGTCGCGCCCGGCTGGATGTGGCAGCCGAGCGCGGGCTCACGCCGCTTGTCGGTCGGGACCGCGAGCTGGCGGCGATGCTCGACCTCTTCCGCCAAGTCAAAAACGGGCGTGGCCAGGTGATGTTGGTCACAGGCGAAGCCGGGATCGGCAAATCTCGCCTGCTGCTCGAATTGCGCCAAGCATTAGCCCAAGCTGGAGAGGAGGTTACCTGGCTCGAAGGGCGGTGTATCTCCTTTGGCCAGTCGATCCCACTCCTGCCTCTTATTGATCAACTGCGAGAGAACTTTCGCATCGAGGAGTTTGATGGGGAACCGGAAATCATCGCCAAGATTGAGCACGGCATGCGACGCCTAGGCGGGCTCGAAGCGCACATCCCATATATCCGTTATCTGCTGTCCGTAGACCCGGGTGATCCGGCCATTGCCATCCTGGACCCCTTAGTCCGACGGCGACAGGCTTTCGAGGCACTGCGGGCACTGACGTTGCGGGGTGTGAGTCTGCGCCCTGCGGTCTTGATCTATGAAGATCTCCACTGGATTGACACGAGCAGCGAAGAATACCTGGGCTCTTTTGTGGATGCGGTGGTGGGTATGCCACTGATGGTCATCATGACCTACCGTGTCGGCTATAACCCTCCGTTCGGCAGCCGTAGTTTCTTCACCACACTTAACCTCCATAACCTGTCGGAAGCTGAAACGCTGGCGATGGCCGGCCGGGTGCTGGGCACAGAACAGTTTCCCCAAGAACTCAAAGCGGCGTTGATGGAAAAGGCTGAAGGGGTACCGCTCTTCATCGAAGAAGTGACTAAGACGCTCCTCGACCTTGGTGTGCTGCGGCGCGAGAATGGCGGCTACCGGATGGTGAAGGGCATCGCGGACGTGCATGTGCCGGATACGATTCAAGGCATCATCATGGCCCGGCTGGATCGCTTAGGCGAGGACGGCAGACGCACCGTGCAACTGGCTTCGGTCATCGGCCGGCAGTTTCTGGTGCGCCTGCTGGAGCGGATCTCCGGGCTCACCAGCCAACTGGAAGGATTACTGGCTGAACTCCAGGCGCTAGAGATCATCTACCGCCAAGGCTTGCTGCCCGAGCCGGCGTACATCTTTAAGCATGCGGTGATCCAGGATGTGGCCTACAACAGTCTCCTGGTGCAGCGCCGCAAGGAGCTAC
Organism: Deltaproteobacteria bacterium; assembly: GCA_016200595.1. GTDB lineage: Bacteria > Desulfobacterota > Binatia > Bin18 > Bin18 > JACQEL01. The sequence goes on along the minus strand of JACQEL010000592.1, from coordinate 78 downwards.
ACCGGGCTGTGGGCGCGGCCATTGAGGAACTGTATGCCGAGCGGTTGGCTGATCACTATGAGGAACTTGCGTATCATT
>JACQEL010000591.1 GCA_016200595.1 Deltaproteobacteria bacterium | reverse complement strand
TTTTCACGCAGCCCTAGCAGCCGCCGGTTGCCGGCCGGACCAGGCCGTGCATATCGGCGACTCGCTCATCCATGATGTTGCCGGCGCACGCGGGGTGGGTATCTACAGCGTGTGGCTCAACCGCAAAGGCCTCAGATCAACGAATCATGTTCCGGACTTCGAGATCAATACCCTGGAAGTCCTGACCGAATGTCTGGAGCGCGTAACAAAGGAGAGGAAGTAAGCTCCCTTGATGCTCAGGACAGGCTCCGCCGAAGGGCTCCTCAGAATAACAACTCCTCATTTTCATTGTTACGCAGTACTAAATCAAACCACGAAACATTAGGACAGCGCTCACGGCGTTGCGTAGGGGCGAAGCATTTGCCAATCAACTATATGCAGGTCAGGCAACCTCATCGCAAATGCTTCGCCCCTACAGGGCTGTGCCAATCTCGTGTGGCTTGATTTAGAGGAAAAACACACCAAGATGTGGGTTTTCGGGTGCCACGGGTAGCTTGCTACTCGTGTAGTCCGGTTGCACTGGCGGACCAGCCGCCAGTGACACACAAACAGGTAGCGGAATTCTCACATCACACATTTTGCTGTGGCTTTTCTATAGTAGGTGTTGACAGTGACCAGAAACTCGATACCTTACACGCGCTCTGCGATCCCCCCGGCCGCGTAGAGACGGAGGGCTATAGTATGGCAGCGTTCACATTCCTTTGGTGGCTCTTTAGTTATCTCCGGCTCTATCGGGCTTTGAGCATCGTGCTTTTTGTGGGGTTACTGCTCGAGATGGGCCTCTCTAGTGGCATACCTCTCAGCTTCAAATTTCTCATCGACAATGCGATCGTGCCCCGGAACGAGCATATGCTCTTCCTCATTTCCGGGCTGCTGGGTGGGGCTGTTATTCTCGTGTCCCTGACCAGCCTTGGCTGTGACTATCTCTATGCACGACTGTGCGCCGCCATCGTTAAAGGCTTGCGACAACAGATGTTCTCTCACTTGCAGCGGCTGTCGATGAGTTTCTATGCGCGAGTCGAAGCCGGCAATCTCCTCGCACGGTTCTCAACCGATCTGTCCGCTGTCGAACATACGCTCGCCTCCGCCGGGCCGCGGGCGCTGCTGCCAGCCTTCGACGTCATCCTGAGTACCACCCTCCTCTTCATACTCGATTGGCGACTGGCACTGCTTGTCCTGCCGGTCTTTCCCTTGTCTCTCATTGGCCCACGGGTCTTTACGCCACGTGCGGCTACGGCCAACTATGAGCGTAAGCAACACGAAGCTCACCTGCTGAGTGTGATACAAGAGAATATTGGTGCCCAAGCTGTGGTCAAGGTCTTTGGGCTTGAACAGCGCACGCTGAACAGCTTCGCGAGACGCCTGGAAAACCTCGCCAAGATCAGTGTGCAGGTGGAGTTCCTCGACGCTCTGGTCGAGAGATCCTCAGATATCGCGGTCATGACCCTCTATGTCTTGGTCATCGGGGTAGGCGTTTTCATGACCTTCAATAATACTCTCAGCCTCGGCTCCCTGGTCGCGTTTCAGACTCTCTTTCTTAGCCTGACCTGGTCATTGGCGTCTCTTATGGCGTTCGTGCCACGCCTGGTGCAAGCCGCAGCCGGCATGCAGCGGATTGAGGAGTTGTTAGCTGAAACCTCAGAGATTGTTGATGTCCCGGACGCCGTGGCGCTGCCACGACTGACAAAGAAGATTGCCTTCGAGAACGTCTATTTCAGTTACACCGGCAAGGAGCCCGACCTGCGCGAGGTGAACTTCTCGATCCGCCGTGGCGAGTCGGTCGCGTTCGTAGGTCCCAGCGGCTCCGGGAAAAGTACGATACTCAATCTCCTGACACGTTTTTACGATCCGACCGCAGGGCGGATCACGATAGACGGCCGTGACCTCCGAGGTGTGACCCAAGAGTCGTTACGCGCCCAGCTCGGCCTGGTGTTCCAGGAGAGTTTCCTCTTTAACACGACCATACGCGAAAACCTCAGAATGGCCAACCCTGGGGCGACAGATGCGGACGTCGAAGCCGCAGCGCGAGCGGCCGAGATCCATCCGTTCATTGTGAACCTGCCACAAGGGTATGACACGCTGGTCGGAGAACGGGGCGGGCGGCTCTCCGGCGGCCAACGACAACGAATGGCGATTGCGCGCGCCTTGCTGCGTGATCCACCGATGCTCTTGCTTGATGAAGCAACTTCGGCTCTGGATGTCGAGACTGAGACGGCAATCAATGCCACGATCGAGCGGGTAACCAGAGGGCGGACAGTCGTGGCGGTGACCCACCGCCTGGCCGCGGTGAAGCACGCCGATAAGATTTTCGTCCTTGACCACGGCCGGCTGGTCGAGCAGGGCGGGCATGACGAGTTGCTCGCCTACGGCGGGCTGTATGCGCAACTGTGGCAGAAGCAAACCGGCTTCGTCGTCAGTGAGGACGGCTCCCGCGCTGAGATTAACGCGCCGCGGCTGCGCGCTATCCCGCTCCTGGCGACGTTGGACGAGGCCTCACTTGAAGAAATTTCTCGCCTGTTCGTGAGCGAACGGTTTCCTGCGCAACGGACAATCTTCCAGGAAGGCGATCCCTCCGACAAATTCTATATTATTGTGCAGGGAAGAGTGGAGATGACGACGCCTGATTCGATTGGTCAAGAGCAGATATTGGCGGTCCTTCAGGATGGTGACTCCTTCGGTGAGAATGCCTTGCTTTCCGATATTCCCCGCGCCGTGACGGTGCGTACACGCACTCCTAGTCTGATCTTATCCCTGCGACGCGAACGGTTAGTGAGATTAATGAACACAGTTCCGCAACTCCGTGACGCCTTGGAGCAGGACATCGCCAACAGTATGCATGGGACAGGCGGGGGCTAATTAGGGGACCGGTCATCCTCCTTAGTTTCCGGGCGCTTGGGGACGGCATCGTCAGCACACCGCGGAGGTGGTAAAGAGAAGGGGCTCAACAAGAGCCCCTTTTTCTTTGAGGATTAGACATGGACAAGAAAGCTTACAATATTTTGTTATTTAGTTACTATCGCGATGCCGAATTGCGGGGCGCAGATCTTATCCTGCGTCTGATCAACCGTACTGAGAATCTCGACTTGCAGGAAAAGCTGACCCGTCATCTGGCTGATGAAACTAATCACGCGTGGCTCTGGACCGAGCGCATCCGCGCCCTGGGCGGCGACCCAGTGCGTATCGATGACGGTTACCATCGCCACCTGCGGCGCAAAGACGGCCTCCCGTCTAATCTTTTGGATCTCCTGGCGCTCACCTATGTCGTAGAGGAGCGGGCGAGTAAACGGTACGAAGAACATGCCGCCCGGTCGGACGTGGACCCTGAAACACTGGCGGTTCTCAAAGAAATGCGCACGGACGAAGACTGGCATCTCGCCTGGGTCTCGGAGAAATTGCAAGAACTCGAACAAACCGAGGGCGCAGAGAAAGTTTCTGCGACGCTGAACCGCTACCGTGCGCTTGAAGCTGAAGCTTTTGCCGAGATGCTGGCCGATGAGCAAAAGGCGTTAAACGAACTTACCAAGGAGTAGAGGCGAGGGAACCTCGCATGTGTGTCAAGTTAAGCTTTTTCCCCTGTTCTGTACTTGGACATTCCCTCTCCCCTTGTGGGAGAGGACTGTATAGACCGGGAACATAGGTAACACCTGTTCATGGACATAGGTAACACTTCTAGAATGCGTGAGAGATTGTCGCAAGGAGAACTCTCATGCCTTGGAACGATGGCTCGCCCGTAGCCTTACGCCAGGAGTTTCTCAT
>JACQEL010000590.1 GCA_016200595.1 Deltaproteobacteria bacterium | reverse complement strand
CCCGGAAGGTGCCCAGGCCGCCAATGATCGCGTGGTGCAGTTGATGGACCGCTTAGAGCTGCCCAATCTCTATCGCCGCATTCCCGGCCAACTCCACACGTCCAGTGACGGCCAAAAATTCGAGGTGCATGCCGACTCTCTCAACGCCAATTACTCCTTCAAGTACTTCGGCAAATACCAAGGCGTGAGCGTGTACACGTTCTTGGACGAACGCAATCTCTTCTGGTACTCGACCGTGTTCAGCGCCGCTGAACGAGAAAGCGCTTATGTCCTGGACGGCTTGCTCCATAACGACGTGGTGAAGAGTGACATCCATTCCACGGATACCCACGGGTATACGGAGGCCATCTTCGGCGCCACCCATTTACTGGGATTCTCCTATGCGCCCCGGATCAAGAATCTCAAACGCCAACACCTCTATCTCTTCAAAACCTGCCGCGATCTCGACCGCTCCCACTGGAAGATCACGCCGGCGGGGTACGTTGAGGCCGAGGTGATCGTCGACCACTGGGATGAGATCCTGCGCCTCATCACCACGCTCAAGCTGAAGGAAGTGACGGCCTCAGAACTGTTCCGCCGCCTCAACTCCTACTCCAAGCAGCACCCGCTCTATCGGGCGCTCAAGGCGTTTGGCAAGATCCTGAAGTCACTCTTCATCCTGCGCTACCTTGATGAGGTGACGCTGCGCCAAGCGATTGAACGGCAACTCAACAAGATTGAGTTGGCCCATCGCTTCACCCGCGCCGTGTCAGTCGGCAATCCCCGCGAGTTCCTCCAAGCCGAGAAGCACGAACAGGAGATCGCGGAAGGCTGTAAACGGCTCATCAAGAATTGCATCGTCTGTTGGAACTATTTGTACCTCTCGCAGAAGCTCGCAGAGACCACAGACACAGAGCAACGGGAGACGTTACACCACGCAATCCAGCATGGTTCCGTGGTGGCGTGGCAGCATCTGAACCTTTTGGGCGAATACGATTTCTCGGAGGCAAAACTGCAAGATACGGTCGGGATTAAGTCACCAAAATTGATCACTTAAATCGGGCCCAATGGAAGGAAAAGCGGAAAAGGAAAAACTCTGTCTTCATCCACGGTTGCACAAAGGCTATGAGAGTTTACGTACCTTTGTTGGAATAAAGCCCAATTGTTAAGAGGGGAAGCGGGAACTGAGCTTGTACTGTAAGGGAGAGAGAAAAGTTATAGCGAATTTCACTGGGGTGAGACCTGAAATTGAGTGTAGGGGCGAAGCTTGTATTCGCCCTGCCCGCGCCCCCCTTGGGCGATCACAAGGATCGCCCCTACAGAGGAGGATGCCTGCAATTGAAAACCGCTATAAATTTCAGTACCTCACCACGGTACGATTGCTAATGACACCTCGGCGGCACGGAGCTTCTCTTCTTCCCTCATAAGTTCAGCGTAAGCGTTCACCTCCAGGGCCCGATAGTGATCAAGAGCTGCAGTAACGCGTGTTCTACCCTCCTTTTTCTGCGCTTTTGCTAACCAGTCCTCCACCCACGCTAGGTGCCATTCTTCGTCGCCTAGGATAGTTTGCAGCACCGCTACTATGCGTGGCTCTTCTCCCGGACGTGCGGCGTGCTCGCGGTATCGTTGTCGGACTCGCTCTTCAACAACTTGCGTTAGAGCAAGAAGATCAAGGATGGAGGAGGGAAGACCGACCTGGCGGCGGAGCCACTGCGGAGAACCGGTACGGAGAGCAGCAGGTTCTCCGCCTAGTTCACAGATCAACTCGGTCCATTGCCAGGCATGCCGCGCTTCATCTGCGAGATGGCGAGTAAGCTTGATCTGTAATTCGCCGTCATCGGCCTTGCGGAGCAAACGCTGCAGCAAATCGGCTCCGCGCAGTTCCGCTTCTCGGTAATAGCTCAAAAGCCCAATAGGATACGTCAGCTGCCTATCTTCCATCCTACCTCCTCCAATCTCTGCCTGGCGAAACTGTATTCCACCAGCTCGCACCCGCAGCACGGCTGCGGGTGCCCGAGGGGCAAGCCCGGTTAGATGAGCGGGATTTGGTAGAGCCGCGCCGCATTCTCGGCCACGATCTTTTGTGTCTGCTCCGGAGTGATACGCTGGAAAGCCGCCCCTTCGATGTACTCTTGCGAACGCGGCCAGGGAGAATCGGTATGCGGATAATCAGACGACCACATCATCCGTTCCGCTCCGTAGGCTTCTACGAGGTCTTTGCCGACGCTCTCAAACTGGAAGGTGGCGTACACTTGCCGTTTGACATATTCGCTCGGCAGCAGCGACAGCGTCACTCCCTCAAAATGACGGAATCGATCATAGGCATGGTCGAGACGATACATGAAGTGCGGCACCCAGGAGACATCGTTCTCGGCGGAGACCAGTTGCAGGTTAGGGAACCGCTCCAGTATCCCGCCGAAGATCATCACCGCGAGTTGCTTTTGTACGCCATGCGGCACGGCAATATAAGAAGTTAACAAGCGCCGCCGTCCGCCGATCCCCCCACCTCGCCGTTCGGTGAGAATATGCAGAGAGAGCGGCAGCCGGAGATCCTGAGCCGCCGCCCAGAAAGGATCATAGTCCGGATGTGTATAGGGTCGGTCCTCCGGCGGAGAGGCCCAGATCATCGCTCCCCTCAAGCCCATTTTGGCACAACGCTTGAGTTCCTCGACTCCCGCGCCGATATCGTCCAGTTCAATGAGTCCGAGCCCCACGAGGCGTTTGGGATCGTACCGACAATACTCGGCGACAAAGTCATTGTAGACACGGAAACAGGCGGATCGTAGTCCTGCATCTTCCAGGCCATAGAGAAACATACCTAAAGAGGTGTACAGGACTTCGGCCCGTACATGATCCTGATCCTGCTCCTTGAGCCGCTCGGCCGGATCCCACACGCTCTTGGG
>JACQEL010000589.1 GCA_016200595.1 Deltaproteobacteria bacterium | reverse complement strand
GGATACAGAGACCTATATGCAGAAGGTTGCCACAGCACTGTTGCTCGACCGCCAGGCGGCCGATCTGCCTACGTTCACCGCCGGCAAGCTCCAGGGGTTTGATTTTCCTGGGCCCACGCCGATCCAACTGAAAACCGTTTTCCCTCGTACAGCGGACGGAAAGATTCACCTCACTCCGCCTGGATTGGGAAAATCTCCGTTCCACTACCAACCAGTAAAGAAAGACGGTTTCCCGCTCGCGCTCATCAGTCCGAGCAATAACAAAATGATCTCCAGCATTCTTGGTGAGTTTAACTACCCTGAACTGCGGTTAACCATCTACCCGGCCGATGCCGCGGCGCGGCATATCGTCGATGGCGACACCGTGCGGGTGTTCAATGAATTGGGAGAAGTTCTCTGTCGTGCGCACGTCAGCACGAAGATGCGCGAGGGAGTGGTTTCTCTACCCAAAGGAGCCTGGCGCAAGTCGTCGCGCAACAACTTCACGGCCACCGCCTTATGCCCGGACACGCTCAATGTGGTCGGCGGTGGCGCCTGCTTCAACGATGCCCGGGTGGAGGTGGAGAAATCGAGTAATGAGTAGCGAGTAATGAGTAATGAGTAATGAGTCTTTCCACTGCCGGCAGCACTGCCAGCGCGATGAGCCACGTATTGGCTGGAGCGGCGCTAAACCAGGCGGCAGGAGATTCGTACACTCATGCACCTGAGCCTGCATGCCGTAGCGTGCGCTATGCGCACGAAAATAGTGGCGTACAGGGAAGACGTGCGCACAGCGCACGCTACCCCGGGCGTACCAATCTCATGCATCTTGGTTTAGAAGAGGCTGGAGAAGTCTGCGTCTGGGACATCAGCGTCTAACGAGAGAGAGTCACTCCGTCGCGGAAGCGCAGCGACAGAGGAGTAAAGCTGGCCGGTTTGATGCCTTCCGCAGGGGAGAAAACGTTATTCCTTTGCCCTTCCTGCTGGAGGAGGGAGCTGAGCAGAGGACCCTCGCGGTCGTTGGTATTGATCGTCACTTCTACTGAGAGACCAAGGCGCAGGGGTTTATCGACCGGAAGAGGTTCTTCCAAGGTAATTTTCACCGGGAGTCGTTGGACGACCTTCACCCAGTTGCCGGTCGCATTCTCCGGCGGCAGCAAGGAAAAGGCGGCGCCAGTGCCGGCACTGAGGCTCTCCACCTTCCCGTGATAGACATAATCAGGGTAAATATCCGCGCGAATCTCAGCCGGCTGTCCGACTCGCACATTGGTGAGCTGAGTCTCCTTGTAATTCGCTTCGATATAGACATGTTGGAGGGGGACAACCGCCATTAACGGTTGCCCCGGCTGGACGCGTTGGCCTATCTCTACAGCTTTCTTACTGACAATGCCTTCGACCGGTGCGACCAACGTACAGTAACTCAGATTGAGCTTTGCCTCTTGCACCGCGGCTTCGGCTTGCTGAACGAGGGAATGCGCAGCGCGTTCGCTGGTAGTGGCTGCCCCTAACGCCGCTTTTGCCTGCTCCATCTCCTTCCCTCGCGTACCCTCGGCTTGCTTGCTCTGTTCCAGTTGCTTCTGTTGAGTATGAAGACGAGAGAGCGTGACCTCATATTGGGTCTTGGCCAAGTCTAAGTGTCGGATAGGAATGATATCTTGCGCCGAAAGTTGTTGCGCCCGTTGCAGATCAAGTTCAGCTTGATGAAACTCGGCCTGTGCCGCCGTGACCTGAGCTTGCGCGGCAGCGATTTGGGCACCAGCCTCTTTCGTGCGCTCGTCGGCGACCGATACCGCGGCAAACAGTTGATCTACGGTTTCGCGCGCTTTTTGCAGAGCAGCCTTCGCATCTACGACCCGGACTTCGTATTCCTGGGGATCGAGACGGACCAACACTTGCCCCGGCTTCACCCGCCAGTTGTCATCCACTAACACTTCCACCACCGCGCCGGGCACCCGCGGGGTAATTTGCGCAATCGTGGCGTCAACATAGGCGTTGTCGGTCGTCACGTGCGTCCCATAGTAAGTCCAGGCCTTGCTCGCATAGTAACCCGCGAGGGGAAGAACGAAGACAGCCAAAAACACAAAGACCCAGGTCTTCTTAGAGAAGCGCAGCTTCGCGTTCACGTCGGTTTCCTCCTCATCATGGTCGTGTTCAGGTGAAAAGCTTTCTCGGCGAAAAGCTCCACCGCTGCCTGACGGGTGGCGGTCTCTGGGCTCTGTGTCTTTTCGCGGCGAAACATATCCTGAAGGGTCTCAAAATAAAACTTCTCAGTCACTTTTGGGAATTAACAGTCTGCCCTCGCGGAGTCAAGAGGAAGCCCGTGGGGCACACGACTTCGATTTGACGCGGCCTCATCCTGCGGGCAGTATCAGTACGAACGAGGGCAGAACATGGCATCTTGGCTGATCTTTGCGGCGAGTTGTGTAGGTTTCTGGGGCATCTGGGGATTCGTAGCTAAGCTGACGACGATGCGTGGCGTGCATCCCTTGGCGCTGAGTGCGATCTCCTCGCTCACGGCGGGATTGACGGCGTGGGCGTCCTTTTATGTCATCGGCGCCCCGTGGGAAAAGAACAGCGGCAGCATCCTGTTCGCCTTGCTGACTGGCATCTGCGGCAGTGCTGGCGCGATCGCCTTTTTTCTGGCTTTGCGGTACGGGCGTGCCTCACTCGTGGTGCCATTCTCCGCGCTGTATCCCGCGGTGACGATTTTGCTCAGCCTGCTCTTTCTCGGCGAGCGCCCGTCGCTGACCCAAGCCCTAGGCATGTTGCTCGCTCTTATCGCGTCACTGCTGTTGGGGATGTAAAGTGCTGAGCGCGTGCTCAGCGGCGTTTACTTGAACACCCTGCCTTCCTTGACACTCCTTGCCGACTGGCAGGATAATCTCGCGCAAGGAGGGAACCTCTATGCGTGTCAATCAACTGAAGAAAACTCTCAAGTCCGGCGGCGTAGCTCTCGGCACCTTAGTGTGGGAAACCAGAGGGCGGGGTGTCGTCCATACTTTGGCCCAGGCTGGTATGGATTTCGTAATGATCTGCACCGAGCACTCAGCTTACAACCTTGAGACGGTGGTCGATCTGGTCGCCCATAGCCACGCGGCCGGGATCACGCCGATCGTCCGCATTCCCGATCTCGCCTATCAACACGTGACACGGCTGTTGGATACTGGCTGTCAGAGTCTCATTGTTCCGCATGTGAAGACCGGCGCCGAGGTGCGCCGCTTCATCGAATTGGCCAAGTACCACCATGAAGGCAAACGCGGGATGGCGATCTACCTCGGCGCGAGCACTGACTATGAGGATGTTGATCCACTCACTGCTATGGCGCACGCGAACGCTCACACTCTCCTCGGAGTTCTTATCGAAACCAAAGAAGCAGTAGAGAATGCCGAAGAGATTTTGCTGCCAGGCATCGACCTCGCTTTAGTCGGGCATCAAGATCTGGCACAGAGCCTCGGCATTCCGGGCCAATACGATCACCCCCGTCTGCGCGAGGCGAACGCTCGCGTCCAGGCACTGTGTAAAGAACGCAGCATCGCCACCGCCGGCGCAGTCACCCGGCCAGAGAGTGTGAAAGCCGCGGTCGAGAGCGGCGCCCAGTATTTGCTCTACGGCACCGATTTGGTGATGCTGCGGCGCGAGGCCCAGCGCGCGGCTGAGGCAGTGGCGCCGTTTAGGAAGGGCAAGACTAGTGCTGCATCCGAGTGATTCTGAGGGTGTCATTCTGAGGAGTGCAGCGACGAAGAATCTCATGGTCAGTCGCTGGTAGGGCGAGATTCTTCGCCTCCGCTCTGCGTCGGCTCAGAATGACAATACCCTCAAATTCACATTAACGGAGCACTAGCTTCCCTCTGCCGAAACCGCTACGAATCTCCAGACTTTTCTTGAGGGAGGGATACACCAATGAACATCAATCAGACTGTCGCCCTTGTGACCGGCGGCGGCTCAGGACTGGGCGAGGCCACAACCCGCGCGTTGGCGGCCAAAGGCGGCAAAGTCGCCATTCTTGACCTGGCCAAATCGCAAGGGGCAGCAATCGCCCAAGAGCTTGGGAGCAACATTCTGTTCCTCGAAGGCGATGTCACCAACGAAGAGCAAATCGCTGCGGCGGTAGATCGTGCGGTGGCGGCGTTCGGCGCGGTTCATGCGGTGATCAATTGCGCTGGCATCGCTACCGCAGGAAAGACGGTCGGCAAGAACGATCAACCGCTCGACCTGGGGCCGTTCAAGCGGACGATCGAAATCAACCTGATCGGCACCTTCAATGTCATTCGTTTGGCGGCCGCGCGCATGGTCAAGAACACGCTGAACGCCGAAGTAGAACGCGGAGTGATTATCAACACCGCCTCTGTAGCCGCCTTCGACGGCCAGATTGGCCAGGTCGCTTATTCGGCCTCTAAAGGTGGAGTGGTGGGGATGACGTTGCCGATTGCCCGCGATCTCTCACAGTATGGCATCCGCTGCTGCACCATTGCGCCGGGGATTTTTGAGACTCCTATGCTCATGGGGCTGCCGGATTCTGCGCGCAAAGCATTGGAGGCGAGTATTCCGTTTCCATCGCGTTTGGGACGACCAACAGAATACGCGGCTCTCGTCTGTCACATCATCGAAAATCCCATGCTGAATGGCGAGACCATTAGACTCGATGGCGCTATTCGTATGGCGCAACGGTAAGCAGTGTACCAATGTAGCCTGGATGAAGCGCAGCGCAATCCAGGTGCTCTCTTTAAGCGGCGTACCGACGTAGCCTGGATAGAGCGCAGCGCAATCCAGGCGCTACTCCCCAAATCCACCCTCCTACCCTACAGCCTCCGCTCCTCCCCAGTCCGGGGTTAACCATCCCAGGCGGACATACCGGTGACACGACGAGAAAGGCCAATCCACCACACGCGACACCAAGCCGTGCTTGACGGGATTGTAGTGGATATAATCGACATGTCGTTGGAGATCAGAGGCATCACGAATCGTGTGTTCCCAATAGCGTCGTTGCCACAACCGATACTCACCTTTGGCATTACAGGAGAGGGGCATACTGGGCTGGTGAAAATTAGCGATAGGGGGAGAGTTTTTCTCGTGCCGACTCGCACGGCTTTTGTTCCTGGGGCCTGCTCGGTCCCAGGCTCTGCCTGGGACCGCAATGATCGGGCGGCTCTGCCGCTGCTCGAGCCGCCGCAGGCAG
>JACQEL010000588.1 GCA_016200595.1 Deltaproteobacteria bacterium | reverse complement strand
CCTGCCGCTGTTGCCGGGGCGGCGCCAGCGCGGCCAGGGCCGTTTGCTGGACCCGCTGCGTCGTCTGCCCCGCCCGGCGCGCAAACTCCTGCCACGTGCGGGTCGCTCCCAGCGCGCGCTTGAGCACGGCCGCCACTTTATACTTCACGTCGTAGATCAAGCTCGTCTCCGGATGGGCTTGGCAAAATTGCCGAATCCCTTTGTACAAATCACTCCCCTGGTCGGAGAGCATTGGGTCAAATTAAACAAAGGTACCAAAACCGTCATAGAATTTTGCGAAAGTGCAACAGCAGTGAGGGAGTAGGCGAAAACCGTCCTCCCATGGTTAGCTCCTGTTGAGCATGGCAATTTTGGGCGGCTCCAACCCGACCGAATCGCGGAGCTTTTCGTCTGAGAAATCGTACTCGCCATGGAGGTTGACATGCTGCCACGTGACGACGGAGCCATTGCGCAAGGCGGTCACTAATTCTCGTTGGCGCTCTTCATTCTCCGCTTGAGCGATCTGTTGCGAGAGATACAAATAGTTCCAACAGATAATCGCGTTTTTGATGAGGCGCCGGCAGGCTTCGGCGCTCTCCTGCTCCAGCTTCTCGCCATAGAGGAACTCTTGGTTATTGCCAAAGGAGACCGCCCGACTGAACTTGTGGACGTTCTCACCTTTGTTGAGCTGCTTTTCGACGGTTTGGCGGAGTTCCACGAGGTCGATGTAGCGCAACAAGAAGTCGGACTTGGGGATGCGGCCGAACTCCTTCAACGCCACATACAGGGGATGCTGGCGGGCATACGAATTGAGTCGTTTGAAGAGTTGCGAGGCGGTCGCTTCCTTGAGTTTGATGGTGGCGACAAAGCGCAGGATGTCTTCCCACTGCGGGGCGATCAGGTCCGGCCGGATAACCCCATCAGGCAAGATCTTGTAGGCAGCTGCTTGATAGTGTTTGCGCTTCTCAAACGCATACAGGTCACGCCGGGCAAAGTTCTTGATGCGGGGAGCGAAGGCAAAGCCCAACAGATGCATGACCCCAAAGAGCACCTCGCTGTAGCCCCCGGTATCAGTGGAATGAATCTCGCTTTTCACCACGTCGTTATGCATCAGCCCATCGATGACATAGTGTGCCTCATGTTCCGCCGCACTAATGACCAGCGAGTGAAAGAGGAAGTGGCGCATGTCGATAAACGTATAGGCGCTGACCCCTTTGTCGTGGCCGAAGTATTTGAAGGAGTAGCTGGCATGGAGAGAATCCACCGCCACTTCAAACTTTTGGCCGTCACTCGACGTGTGCAACAGACCCTCGGGTTGGCGATAGAGAGCCGGCACTGCCAACTGGTCCATGAACTGAAGGATCCGATCGTTGGCGCTGTGGAGGTTGTCCAGCGTGAAGTAGCTGTTGACTGTGGTTTCTAACTCCGATTCAGCCACCCCCGAGGAGATACTGGCAATCTTGTGGGTCCCGATGAAGCAGCCATAGCCAATGATGCCAGCATAGAAGGTGCGGGCGGGCGGCTTGGGCCGCGTATATTTCATCCGCCACGGGACAAACGCCGCCACGAAGTGCGTAAAGCGTTCCACGGTCGCCAAGACTTCGAGCAGGGAGATGTAGCGGCGGTGAGGGAGGACGCCGAGGAGGGGTTCACTGTCCTCAGGGTCTGCTTTCGGCGTGCTGACCAGGTACGAACCGTCCTTGCGAAAGCGAATAGATGGATTCGCCCCAGCCAGGATGTGTTGGTTGGTCTCCTGGTACTGTTGATCCAACTGGTGAGCCAAGGCAGTCAGCGTGGACTGCCAGTCGGCGACGGCTGTGAGGTCCGCCCGTTGCAGATAGGTCGCGCGCTTGGCCTGCCAGTCCTGTTTGGAGATCAAGTAGTCATCTAACGAACGGTACTTATAGGAGTGGCGCAAGTTGAGGGCACCGCCTTTGATCGCCTCGGCGACTTTGACACAGAGCAGCGCTTTGTAGAGGGAGACGCGGAGGGCCCCGTCAGCATCGCGGACCACCTGCTGTTCCTGTTCGTCCAAGAAGTCCACCGGAGCGGTCTGTGTGATCGCCCCGTCTTTTGCTCGGTAAGATTGGAGCGCGGCCATGAGGGGACTCGTTTCGTCGCCGGCAAACGGCAGGACCTTCAGGATGTCGGCCAGGCGATTTTGCAGCCGGCGAGACTGCTGGGGGAAGACCTCATAGTAATCGGCGTCCTGCGCGTCCCGGTGGACCTGGGCGTGAAAGGTGACGAACTGCGCGTGCGCCTCCACGCGGGGCTGCCGGTCAGTGGTGAACACGGCCTGAATCCGCTCCACCTTTTCCTGTACCGTGAGGTCGGGGTGAAATGCTAGGGTCTCGATTGTCTCTAAGGGGCGCAACACGCCGTGCTCGACACACTCCACAAACTGGCACACAGCCTGACGGTAGTCGAGGCGAGCCTCGTAGTAGCGCTCCTTGTGAACCCGCCTACAGGTGTTGAGGACCGTCTGTACCACGGCCAGCACCACGTCGGTGAGCGTGTCTTGGAGACGGTAAAACTGGTGGGCGATAAAGCAGAGGAGGTGCAAATGACGGTCCGCCTCCTCCCGCCGCGAGATCTGAAAGACCTGCGCTTTGAGCACTGCATTGGCCTAGTACCGCAGTCCTTCGTGGGTGAGGTCCAGGGCGGTGATGATCGGCGCCAGTTGGTCATAGAGAGGGTGGAGGGTGCGCCAATCCTCCACGGTCTCTTTGATCCGCGAGGGCCGGGTGGACTGGGAAATCTTTTTGAGGAGCGTCAGCTTAAACCGTTGGATTTGCGGGATGGGCTCGTCAGGCACGTTCGCCTTCTCCAACACGGTATCCAGCAGCTCCCGTAATTCCGGCACAACCTGTTCGTCGAGGACCGCCGTCAAGGTGCGTTTGTGGGTGTTAATCTCCCCAACAATGAGATCCGTTAACGTGCGCACGGTGGGAATCTCCATCTTGCTCCGCGCGAGCACGTCGAGACAGTGGAGAAAGATGACTTTAGGCCGGACTTGGGAGCGCACCAGCGGAGGGATCTCTTGGCGGAGAGCGCGCTCGGCGTGCGCATCAAACGCCTGGTAGCCCAGATAGTTCAGAATGATCTGCCGATGCCGCCGGGCAGTCGCCTCATCGTAGCGGTCCAGATTGACCATGCCGGGCAGCACCCCTAACTGGCTAGTGACATAGTGGACATCCTCCGCCTGGTACTGCAGCGCAAAGAAGCGCTTACTGGCGCGGAAATATCCCAAGGCCAGCACGAACCCGGTTTGGTTCACGGGGCTGCGCAACGTGTGGAGGAGTTCTTCCAGCCGCTGCGAGAGGTCAAAGAAGCGCTTGCGCTCCACGCTGGTAAACACAGGCGGCGCTTCAAAAGTTGCGGCTTCGGTAGGCGAGAGAATTTGCCAACGCGCCATAAGCCCCCTCACTCTCTTATTGTGAAAACGTTCGTTTCTGCCATACCGGAACTTCACTAAAAAGGATTGAGAAAAATAGCAGCTTGTCGATAGAATAACCCCTCGGATCAGGTTTTGATCGAAACTTCAACGTATGACGAAAAAGACGCTGCCCACCAAACCGCAAACGGTCGGCTATCTGCGGGTCTCCACCGGCGCACAGGACCTCGACAAAAACAAGGCCGACATCCTGCACCTCGCCAATCAGGAAGACTTGGGACGCGTGCAGTTTGTGGAGGAACGGGTGTCCGGCAAGGTGCCGTGGCGCCAGCGACGGCTTGCCGATCTCTTGGAGACCCTCCAGGCCAAGGACACTCTCATCGTCAGTGAATTATCCCGGCTGGGGCGGAGTATGTTGGAGTGTATGGAGATTCTCTCCATCGCGCTGCAGAGGGGCATCCACGTCTATGCCGTCAAAGGTCACTGGCATCTCGATCAGAGTATGCAGAGCAAGATTATCGCCATGGCCTTCTCGATGGCGGCGGAAATTGAGCGCGAGCTTATCTCGCAGCGCACCACCGAAGCGCTGCGCTTCCGTAAGGCGCAGGGGCTGCCGTTAGGGCGACCGCGTGGACCGGGGAAAAGTAAACTCGATCCGTATCGGCCTGAGATCGAAGGCCTCCTCGCCAACGGTTCCACGCAACGTTTTATCGCGCGACGCTACAAAACCACGGAAGCCAATCTCCACAATTGGCTCAAAAAACACTGCCTCCACCGGACCATCACCTGACTCGTTCCTATGACGGTTTTGGTACCTTTGTTTAATTTGACCCAGCATTGCCCGCACGCACAGGCCTGCATTAGGGGCAACAGGAGGTGTTTGAGATGCCCTCCCTGGAGTCTTTATTTGGCTTTTACGGGCCGCTGGAGGACTTAGGCATATTCCAAGCCATACCGATCAGGTGAAGGGCGGGAAGAAGGCTTCTAGGAACGAGAAAGGGGTTCTCCTAAAGGAGGCAAAGCCTGTCCGGAGCACAGACGAAGGAGTCAGAGCGCCACCAGCAGAAGCCCTGGCGCCGAAGAAAAAGCGAGTCGTGCCTGTCAGCCGACATGAACGAAGAGAGGCCAAGGACACAGCCAACTGAGAACCCCTATAAGCGGGTTGGGTCAGCTGAACAGTTCTGTCGGGTCTATTCGGGTCTATGAAGAAGCGCATAATTTCTTCTACGCACGTTCACCCCGAACTGCTTTCACACTAGTCGCCCATCGCCGCCACCCCGTCACGGACGAGCGCAGCAATCGTCTCTTCGTCATACCCCAGATCGCGTAACACCTCACTGGTATGTGCGCCAAGCTGTGGCGCAGCCGTCGGTGCTCGCTTTTCACCGGCTGTGGTAAAAATGGGGCTATTAACAGTCGTCAGTTTGCCGTAACCCGGATAATCCAGATTAACAAAAGCGCCGGCGGCGTACATTTGCGGATCTTCTACGACCTCTTCCAGTTTTGGCAACGGCGCCCATTTGATGTCAGCCTGCTTGAAAAGGACCCGCCAGTCGGCGAGATCACGCGATTCGAATTGGGATTGGAGAATCGCGAACAACACCGCGGCATTCTCTGTTCTGGCCTTGGTGGTCGCAAACAAGGGATTGGTTGATAGTTCCTCGTAGCCGAGCGCCCGGCAGAGATGGGGAAATTCGATATCGGGAT
>JACQEL010000587.1 GCA_016200595.1 Deltaproteobacteria bacterium | reverse complement strand
TCGAAAAGTTCGACGGCATCGCCTACAAAACGGGAGAATGCAATGTGCCGTTACTCGAAGGCGCCATGGGCTACATCGAGTGCAAGCTGCTCAGTGGCTACGACGGCGGAGATCATACAATTTACGTTGGCGAAGTTCTCGATGCGATGGCCTCAGGTGAGCGACCGCTATTGTTCTTCAAAGGAAAGTATTATCGCTTGCCGAAAGAATAGGGGCTGGGGGTCAGGGATTAGGGGTTGGGAAAGAGAGAGAAAGTAGTAGGTGGGCAATGCCCATTAAATAGAGCAGCAAGAGATTCATACCCTCACGTATCCGAGCCTGAATGCCGTAGCGTGCGCTATGCGCACGAAAATAGCGGCGTACAGAGAAGACGTGCGCACAGCGCACGCTACCCCGAGTGTACCAACCTCATGCATCTTGGTTTAGAAGGGAAGTATCGCCGCAGCAAGATCGGTGGGCGATGCTAATCTCGTGCGGTTCGATTTAGATAGCCGAACGCTACTCGCTTTTATCCTATCCGTCTCAACAGCAACTCAACAAAATACAACGCCATCGCCAAAGGAATTAAATAAGGCAGCAGTGGGCGCTGTTCCGGTGGACCGGTCGGCTGTACCAAGGTCGCGACCTCAGGACTCACGCTGCCTCCGGTTGTGCGTGCGAGGCTCTCCAACAGAGGCAAGTTCGCTTGCGGCTGAGGAGTTTCTACGGAATGCCGGGGCGGCATGGTATATCCCAGCGGACCGAGTTTCTCACCTGTCGGCAGGGTCACCTCGACGCGATAGTCTCCAGGTGTGCTCGTCGTATAGACCCCCTGATAATGTCCCGGCGCCAATCGTTCTAAGGGGAAAGAGGCGTCGCTCCCGGAAGATCCATGGACTTTGGCAGAGGCAGCCCGCCCCTCTTCACTCGCCCCGTAGGAAAAGAGATCGACCAGAAGTCCAGTCTCATTGTTGCCCAGTTCGACCGAAAAATGGCTCTCTTTGCGCTTCACCTCTGGCAGGCACCAACGCACCATTTGCGACCAAAACTTGCTGAACCCTTCCCAACTGACCCACGGCGCAGACCAGCGACCGTTCGCATCAGAAGTAAAAGCTATGGCCTTGCCTTCACCGTACGACCAGGAGGCCAGCAGGGGTGGCCGTTTACTATCAGCGCGCAACGCCATATCGAGGCGGGCACCTTTCTTCACCTCGGTCTCGACATATCCCTTCACCGGCGGGAAGGGTCTACCGTCCAGGCCCTTCAATAAAGGCGAGTCTGGGCTCGGGATCGGCGTTAATTCTTTCTCCACCATAGTCTTCTCTTCGCCCTTGTCTTCCATCTCATCAAGGAAGAGATCGGGCAGGGTCGAAGGATCCGTAGTATGGTGGAACGCGCCGCCGCCATACTCAGCCAGGCGCGAGAGAAGACGTAAATTGGCCTCCTCCCCCACGGCAATTGTTGAGATGGTAATCTTCTCTTCTCTGTGCATCACCGTGACCATGTCGAGATAATCGCTGCCACTGCCGCCGGTCTCGCCGTCGGTCAAGATCACAATTTGCTTGCGAGTAGCGTATTGGCGTTCAAGCTGGCGCTTCGCTTCTTGGAGTGCGGGTAGGAGAAAGGTGCCGCCGGACGCCTTGAGTTGGTCGAGACGAGCATCGAATTCGTTACGAATCTTGCCCAGGTACTCCAGCGGCACGACCACAAAGGATTCTCGATCGAAACCAATTACACCGAGCAGATCGGTATCTTTAAGATTACGGGCTACGGTCCTGGCACCTTCCTTGGCGTAGAGAATCTTGTTCTCCTTACGCATGCTTCCCGACTTGTCGATCACCAGTATCACGGCGGTATGATGTTCTTCTTTTTGCGGCGGCGTTAAGTTGACCGGCAAGGCTTTCTCAACCGGCGTGTCTTTGTATCCACCCAAGCCCAAACTGTCTTCACCGCCGACCATGATGAGCCCGCCACCTTTGTTCACGTAGTTATCGAGGCCATTAAGTAAGGCTGGGGGCAGTTTGTCCCGAGCAACGTTATTAAGAATGACCGTACCGAACGGCTCTGGCGAGGGAATCGAGGTCGGTCTAGCCGAAAAGTCGAGAGCGGTTACTCCGAGGCCACGGTTGCTCAACACTTTTTCCAGGTAGCGGTTATCCTGAGCACGTCCGCCAAGTAAGAGCACCTTTTCCATTGGGGCGACACTCACCCAGGTGGTTGCCTGATCATCCCGAGAAATCGCGTCTTCGCGCGGAGTGCTTGGGGTAAACGTCGCGCGCAGAGGAATCAGCCCACTCTCTGACAACAACAATGGGTGAGTCAAGAGTGAGGTGCCCGGGGCCAGGGTGACGGCTTGCTGCCACACGGGCTTGTCCCCTTGTTGCAAAGTCAGTTCCCCGCGCACGGGTGTAGGGTTGGTATTTTCCACAGCGACGCTGACTTCGATAGTCTCGCCACCAACAGTAGAAGGCGGTGCGCCCAAACGCTGGATTGCCACATTCGGCACCGCCTCAGCCGGCGGTGGTGGCAGTGGATAGAGTTTCAGCTGATGTTCGCTCAGCAGAGGCAGGATCGAGCGTGCTTCCCCCTGGGTTTCCCAGCCGTCACTCAGCAGATAGACGTTGCGGCCTGCCGTCTCTCTAAGCAAGCCCGCCAGTGCCCCTTCCAGGTTGGTCTCTTCGAGGCGCAACTCTGCCGGTGGTGTCGAGAGCAGCGACTCGGCCTCGCGCCACGACAGGCGCTGAGAATTCCCGGCAAAGACCACTGTCGGCGTATCCGCTGTCGGGTGTAGGCGCTGTTCGATGGTGTTCCGCATCCACTGCCGCTGCGCCAGGGTGAGGCTGTGTGAGAGATCGACCACCAAGAGCGGAGTATGGGCGGTACCTGGCATGAGTCGATGAAGACCAGCCGCAGCGAGCATGAGCAGCGAGAGCACGAGAGAATGCAGCAGCAAGCTGAAAAAAGACGAGAACGAACGAAAGGCCCGCCATTGCCACAGCCAGAAGAGCGGCACTAAGGCGAAGAGAAAAAGGAAATCGGGACGACTGAAGGCAAGCGGAGGGAGAGCAGGCATCAGATGCATTTTCTCATGCTTCCTAGACCAGATTGACGTTTGGGCCGAAGATATGTTTTTCTTCTTTGCGGAGGTCTAATCATATTTCAGCCCATCCCAACCGCTTCTCCGGCACGCCTGGCGATTCCCCACTCCAAGGCAAGCAAGACAAGCGCAGCGATAAGCAGCCAAGGCCATAAGGGTTGGCCTGTGGTTTCAGGCGCTACTGGCGCGGGTGGCGTAATTGGTGTCAGGCGCAGCGGGCGCCCGAGGCGCGACTCCTCAGCATTGGTTAAGTTCACCGCGCTACGACGCTCACTGCCATTCTCACTGATTGTATAAACACCCTGCTTCTTCAACGATATCGTGCTTCCTGCCGGGGTGAGCGTCTCTCCACTCGGTAAGCGCACGCTCGCCGACACTCCCGCTAACGTCAAGGTCGCGCCCGTCTTCAGACTCGGCGGCTGTCCGGCCTGAGCAGCCAGCCAACCTAAGAGATTGAGGGTCAGGATCGAAGTCGGCAGATTCTGCTTTCCCAGGTAAGGAAACAAATCAAAGCCCACGGCAACGTATCGCCTCCCGTCGTGTTCTCCAGCCAGCACGAGAGGTCCGACCGTCGAGCTAATGACCGGTTTACACCAGCTCACTGGCAGAAACGCTTGGGCGTAGGCGGGAGACAACAAAGAAAACGTAACGTAGCTCGTCAGTGGATGTGCGGCAGTCCACTGGGTGATAGCTGGCCGCGTGGCAGCCTTTCCGAAGGGAAAGAGGGTATTGCCTTCAGGTGGAAGAATAAAAGCAGCATTGGTCGGCGGTAAGGTCTCGGGCGCGGTGAGATGAAAAATCACCAGGGGAAACCCTGCCGCCTTGGCTGGGTTATAGTCCTGCGGGCTCACACGCTCTAACTTAAGATTAGGAATCTGTCCGAGACTCTTCGCCGCCTCTGCCGAGGGAGAAACGAACAGAACTGGCACGGTAGTCAATGCGGGCAGCACGGCATACGCTTCGTTATCCAGGGCCAAGCCGTCTTCGACAAACAGCCGAGCACGGTAAGTCGTCGCCAGAGGCAGTTGAGGAAAGGAAAAAGTGAGAGATTCACCCGTAGTGAATTGTTGAGACTGCCACGCCTTCCCCGTCTCCACATTTTCAATCGCGACACTCCCTTTACTGAGGCGGCCTATGGCGGTCACAACCACCGTGGCATCGACTTGATCAGGAAAAAATGGGCTGCGGTAAAGACGAAAAGCGCTGATGCCAGCATTGGGCTGAGCTTCACCCAGCGTGACAACCGTGAGTGCGTCGGTATTTTCCTGCGTGGCCAGGGGTCGATCAGTAAAAAAGAACACCTGCTGAAAACCACGTTCGCCCAAGAGCTGGGCAAAGAAGGACGATACCACCTCATCACTCGGGTCTGGTGCATCAGTCACTTCTACCCGGCCCAGGTCTTGACGGAGTTGTGCACGAGTATCAGCCGACGTAGAAACCGGCGCAGGCAAGGGAGCGTTGGTGAAAAGACTGATGGCATCGCGGCCTGGAATCGTATCGAGCGCCTGTAACGCCTGCTGTCTGGCGGCCTCGAACAGGCTACCCTGCCCACCAGGCATCCGCGCTTGCATGCTCGCCGAGGTATCGAGTACGAGTGCCACCTTACCCCCTTGGCGTTGCAGGAGTGGCTGAGCTGCCGCCGTAATGAGGAGCAAGAGGATAAACAATTGCAGAAAGAAAAGCGGCGTGAGCTTTAAGCGTCCCCATAACCGTCGCCGGGCTGACGACGGTAGTCCCTGATAGAGAAACAGCGCCGGCACGACGATGCGCTTGCCTCGTTCCCGTAACAAGTAGGGCACGATCAAGAGCGGCAGTGCGTAAAGCAGCCGAAAAGCCAGTGGCGAGAGAAAGGAGAAATCCATCGTAAGCAGTGGTTAGTTGTCAGTTGTCAGTTCTCAGTTTTGCACGATCCCCTTCCGCCAACTAGTCATGGGAAACTGACAACTGGGAACTGGTCACTGACAACTCAAGTCAGCATTCCCAAAGCGGGCAGTTCACGCAACACGAACTGTTGCAGGTCCTGACCGGTAGTAAACTGTGCGTAATGGACGCCCCTTTGATGACAGAAACTGCGTAGTTCGCGGTTATGCTGTTCGAGACGGCGTACATATTCTTTCTTGGCCTGGGCATCAAACCGCACCAGAGCGCTTTCGTTACTCTCGCTGTCCACCAGGCGCGCACCGGCGGGCGCTAAAGGAGGATCGAGGTCAGCGTGTCCTAGCACCTGGATAATCGCCAGGTCAAAGTTCGCGGCTCGCAAGAGATTGAGCCCAGCTTGGCAGATCTCCGCCGGAAACAGAAAATCAGACAGCCAAATCGCCTTGCCAGGACGGTGGATAGTCTGCAGATGGCGAGCTAAGGCCGCAGGAGTATCGATTTTCCCTGATGGCAAGTGGGCGCTGAGGTCGGTCCGACTGTAAAGCTTCCAGTCGATATAACGCGGGTCGTCGCCTGGCGTATAGTGACGATAATCGGCAAACTCCAACCCCGCACCGCGGCGCAACGAGAGATGACCTCCCGGGCGGCTGCCAAGGAACCGCCTACGCGTCCGAATGCGCAAAGTTTCCAGACGAGCCAGGAACTGCGAGGTAAACAGAGAAGGCAGCATCAAGTTTTTGTAGCACGGGTTGCAGGAAAGCGAAGCTATGGCGCGCAGGAAAAATAAAGAGCGCAGCTAGCGAGAGCAAGCTAGTGGTCCGTCGCATTGAAGATGAGGGGTGAACCGTGGACGTGTCATTCCCGCGAACGCAGGAATCCAGGCAGGTTCACCTGAGGCTTCTGCTTGAGATTCCTGGATGCCCGCCTGCGCGGGCATGACAGTCTCAGATCCCTCAAAATTAATGCGATGGACTACTAGACTATTGTATTACTCAGCCTGGGCAGGGTCATCCGCATATGGCACCTTTCCTGACTTCGGGAAACAAGGTAATTTCCCATGTCTCAGGCTCATACCCTGAGCAGAATTCAGTGAAAGTTCATATGCCAAACATCATCGAGATTAAAAACGTTACAGCCTACCGTGGGCAAACCCGCGTATTCAATGACTTGTCCCTTGAGATAGCTCAGGGATGTAATACCGCCATCCTGGGGCCGAACGGCGCTGGGAAATCGACACTGCTCAAGCTTCTCTCGCGGGAGATTTATCCCGTGCAACGGGACGATAGCTATGTCCGAGTCTTCGGACAGGAGCGCTGGAACGTGTGGGAGCTGCGTGCCCACTTCGGCATCATCTCCCACGATCTACAGCAGCAGTACATGGGCAACGCGCTGGGCATGAATGTGATCTTGTCCGGTTACTACTCGAGTATCGACACCGCGGCCCACCAGCAGTTCAGCGCCGAAGACAAAAACCGGGCTGACCGTATCATGCACACGCTGGGCGTGACGGATCTTAAGGAGAGAATGTTCTCGGCCATGTCCACCGGCGAACAGCGTCGTTTTCTTCTCGGTCGTGCGCTCATTAACGACCCAGATACATTGGTATTGGATGAGCCCACCAGCGGTCTCGATCTGAAGGCTTGTTTTCAGTACCTCGATCTCATCCGTGGTTTGATGCAGTCGGGAAAGACTATCATCCTCGTTACTCACCACATTCATGAAATTCCGCCGGAAGTCTCGCGGGTGGTGTTGCTAAAAGATGGTGAGATTATTGCGGATGGCGAGAAGCCTGAAATTCTCACCAGTACAAATCTCAGTGCCCTTTTCGCAGCACCGATCGCGCTAGTCCAGGCCAACGGTTTTTATCAGGCCATGCCGGGGCGGGGTCAGTAAAGAAGGGAGGAGCATGGAGGAAGGCTCTCAGAGGCTCTCTGGAAACTGCAAACGACCCTGCAATTAACAAAACCGTGCTTCGACAGGCTCAGCACGAACGGCCAAAACCCAATGAATACAATGCCCGACCCGTTCGCCCTGAGCTTGTCGAAGGGTGAACGACGGATGAACAGCCCCTTGTCGAGTGATTTCCGGAGAGCCTCTCAGAAGGTTTCTGTAGCGGCCTGATGTCCCCGTATCCCTGCTGAGAGAATTCCGCGCTCGCCGGCACGCAACTGTCGCTCCGCTCCTTCTTGTTGCTGCACCGGTCGCGCCTTGTCATCGACGTCCTCAGAGCGCTATAAGGAAGTGAGTTCCTGCTCTCTGTCACCTTGCCACCAAGGAGGATGCATCATGCCGCTGTACTTAGATGAAATCTATTTTAACGCCTCGAGTCCGGATAACGCCAAGAAAATCTTTGCTCTGCTGCAAGAGGGTATCAAAGGAGGGCTCCCGAAGGGCGTGACCCTCAAAGCAGGGCCATGGGCTTCCAATGAAGAACCCAAAGTCATCCTCGTGCTCGATATCCAGGACCACTCTCTGACGTTCAACACGTTTTCCAAACTCGTCAGCCAGGGGTTGGTTGCCAAGCGGCGCCTGACCCCGGTCGTGGAGTGGAGTGAAGTCGAGAAAGTTGTAAAAGAGCTCTAACTTTCCTTTCCTGTTCAATCACCTAACACCTAGAGAGCAGGGGCTCATACCTCGGAGCGAGCCTCACGTCCTCACCGGCGTGAAGGCACTGGAGGCCCCCGGAGCGAAGCAACGGCGGGTGACCCAACGCAGGGCCTGGGCATCGTCGTCCTCGTAAGAGGGAAGCAAGCGCAACGCCGCTGGCGCCAGGTTCCAGAAAAGCGGATTCTCTTCTCCGGCTAAAAGAGCCAGCGGCTGTCTGATCCAGGGCAGGGCACCGTAAGTGATCCACTCCTCGCGCGAGAGTCGCTCGAACCACGCCAATACTCTCGGCTGCGCTTTCTTGGCCGCTCGGGTCAACCAATCCATCTCGGTAAAAGGCAAAACACGCAGAGTGCCGTTGTCAGCGCTCACCAAAGCGATCTCGCGAATTGCATTAATATACACCGACGGAGAGGTGACCATCATGGCACGGTCACTAATGCCAAGGCTCTGGAACGCAGCAGGATCAAGGGTGAAGGCGAGAGAACACGCTCGGTGAGGAAGGCCGGCTGCTGCGTCGCGCCACGGGTAGCGCTCTCCTTTCAGATCAAAGAAGTCACGGACGATGAGCACTTGCGTACCCCTGAGTGGGTATGGCCCGGAGTCGGCACTGCCAAGACGAGCCTCGGCATTAAGGATGAACAGGTATTCTTCCAGCGTAGCGAGAAACTGCGCGAGCCGGCGCCGGATCTCGGTATCGACTGGAATCAGCACTTGGTAAAGCTGCTGCACGACCGTGCTGGGTAAGAACAGGTTCGTCGACCCGGCGTCGCCATTGTCCAGATGGCCATCGCCGCGGTGAGTAAAGCTCAACCGCCGCCAGCAGTCCAGCACTGTCGCGATGTCATCGACCTGAGTGCCTTCATCCATTTCTTCCAGATCCAACAAAATTTCGCGGCCCACGAGAAAGTGATAACCCAGCATCCAGATGTTCAATGGAGAGATCATAGTGCCAAGCTGCTTCCCACGCTGGGCAAGTTCTTCAGGGGTGGTCTGCATGAGAATACGCCGCACGGCATCAGGACTGGTCAAGAAATGATGGGTCGCCGCTAGCGTGAACGACTGACTGACGGGAAACCGTGCGGGGGCAAGACCAGACGGACGGGACATTTCCACCCGGAATTTTGTTCCCATGCTGCGAATCAGTTGGTTGAGCTTCTCGATTCCCATAACACCTCACTGTTGCAATCTTCGCTCAGCTATGGTCGCATGGTCAAGACGCAAGGAGAATATCTTCTTTCGCGTCCTGCAGAGGACTATGACGCGCCGCAGTATCGCTCTTAAGACTTTTCTGGCCCTGTTCGTGGTTCCGGCGTGGCTCGGGGCTCAGGATGCCGTTCTCGATGTCCAGCCCGCGCCCTTGGTGCGTCTCACTGGGGTGTTGGAAGAGGTCGAGAAGCCGCGGGCTTCGTCCTTCCCCGTACTCAGCGTGTGGCTAGGCAACAAGCCGCGGGTCTTTCGCGTTGCCCAAGTCGAGCCTGTCATTCCTGCGTATCCTGCCGAGGATCGCCTACGCGAGGTGTCCTCTTTAGGGTTGCGCTTTGTTGGTGACGATGAAGTGCTTGCCCTTTTGCAGAGCCCAGAGATGCATGATCGCTCAATCGTGATCGAGGGTTGGTTGCGCTCGGGTAGAGGGATTTTACAGATACGCTCAGTAAAGGTGGCGGAGGAATCGCCACGTCAGCCATAGGATCTTGCCAGCGTGGAGGATCGAGTCTGGAGATGCTAATGAATTTTGATGAACAAGATCGGCAATTGAGATTCCTGGTGGCACGGGCTTCTAGCCCGTGCTTTGGACAGGCTGGAAGCCTGTCCTACCATTTCCTGGTTGGTCGCAGCATTACCGAATTCGTTCGTCAAATCTCATTAGCTATAACGAAGCCGTAGAGAGTTTACTGCGAGAGGTCCCATTATGCAGATCAAAAAAATCGAGCTAACAGATGAAGAACGCAAGGTGCTACGTACTTTGGCGCGTAGCGGGGCAATGAGTCCCGGTCGAGTATCGGCCGAGACGTTGATCCTCCCAGGTGAGACGCTCAAGCTCCTCAAGGCGCTAGCCGACGCTGGGATGGTAGTCTTGCGTGACGACCCCGCAAGCGCCGATGGCCAGCTCGTCGCGATTACTGGACAAGCCCGGGATTTTTTGGCATTCGAGGCTTAACCTCTAGCAGTCAGGTTCCTAAGGCGCTATGTGTGATGCACTTCTCTCAACAACAGAAAGTCGCGCATGGCAACTTTGCTCGGTTCAGAGTTTGTACCGGCCCCGAAGGTCAAGCTTCGGCGAGGCATGAATGGTTGGATTGCATTCTGTGCCCTGCTGCCTCTGATTGTCCTTGCCTTCCCCGTCGTTGTTGACGAGAGCTCCCCTTCACAACCTGTTGCTCCTGCCTTACCAGAGCAGCTTCCTGACTGGCTGACACAAGTTGCACCGTACTATGGCATCGTCATACTCCTCGGAGTGATCGTCGGGTTAGCGGAAATTTCCTCGACGTTTCCCAACTATCCACGCGAGGCCTTACGCACACGGTGGGCGAAGCTGCTGATCTTGATCAATACCCTTGCCGCAGCGTTCGCGTTTTGGCTTTGCCCAGACCTACACCTCGACCGCCAATCTCGCCCTCCTAGCGATTGGCGTTGGCATCGGATTTCAGGCGCTTATCCGCACCCGCTTTACGCTTGCCAAGCAGATTGGTGGTTCTGGCAATGATATCGAACTCAACCTGGGCTGGCTGTATGACCAGTTTCAACACTTGTGCAAAACACAGATTGATCTGGAGTTGATGCAAGGTCGCCGGACGGCGGTCGATCAACTCCTCGGCCGCTATCCGAGCCTGACCGAATTGCACGGTATTGCAGCCTACACCATCACAGCACGAACGACCTTGTCACAAGATGATCAAAGGGCACGGTTGGAAACACTCGATAAATTGCTCGACTCGCAGGTGCCGGCTGATCTTGCCCGTGCCAGCATCGCGCTGCGCATTCTGGAAAACGGTGGGCAGGCGTATGTGGACTTATTGCTACATCACCCTGCGACCAGCGTACCTGGCACGGTAACGTTGGAAAATCTCGTCAAGCAAATGGTAGACAGATACTCGTTGGCTGAGTTGGTTGCTCTGACGAAACGCCTGACGAATTCGCCCGAGTTACAAAGCTGGGTGGAGCAAGTGGCACAGCCGAACCCTGAGGAGCCTGCGCCAGAGGTGAGTCAAAAAATAGCGATTGCGCAGCGGTTGATGAAAGAGGTTGGAGTTGAAGCTGTAAGGCAAGAAATGGAAAAGCACACATGAGCGAATCACCAGCGCTGCGTATTCTTGTTATTACGAGC
Organism: Deltaproteobacteria bacterium; assembly: GCA_016200595.1. Taxonomy (GTDB): domain Bacteria; phylum Desulfobacterota; class Binatia; order Bin18; family Bin18; genus JACQEL01. The sequence continues at coordinate 8,353 of JACQEL010000587.1, read as the reverse complement.
CGTCCACTGGTGACTGTAGAGCCTACTCAGGAAAATGGTGAGTTAACCTTCATCCGCCATCCCATTGCCCTCAAACCGCTACGGCACGTCCGTCAAGAACTGGAACGCGCCCTCAAAGGGATGGGCGGTCCAGTAGCAGTGCGCTATCTAGCGCGCGCTACTACTGCGGCCGTACAAACGGCTCTTCTTGATTCCTACGATGTAGTGCACTTTATCGGCCACGGGGCAGACGATGGTCGCCTGTTGCTTGAACAGGAAAATGCCGTTGCTGATTTGCTCTCAGTCGAACGGGCGGCGCAAATGCTGCACAGCAGCCAGGCGCGGCTGATAGTGATCTCTGCCTGCCATTCGGGTAAGGCCGCGCAGGCGCTGCGCCAGGCCGGCATCGCCAATGTTGTGGCAATCGACGAGCAACTCCCTATCACTGACCGTGCTGCGGCCCTGTTCAATCAACTATTTTATGGCGGGCTGGTGCGAGGTCGCAGCCTTTCGGAAGCGTTCCTGCTGGGTGTGGATGCCGTGCAGGCGGATAATGAAGTAGGTGATCATCGACCACCCTTGCATGAGAAGACCGGCGCTGAATTGCCGCTGTGGTCGTCGCGCTTTTCCCCATTTTTTGCTGATGATCGCCCACTCGCTGCAAGTGCAGGACATGGGCAGTACGAGGAACTCGACGCTTGGACGGTTCCTACCAATTTGCCGCACAACCCGGAGATTGTCGGACGTGAAGCGTTGATGGTTGACGCTATCAAGGCGCTTGCCGACGCACGTCTGGTGACCCTTACCGGACCAGGCGGTATCGGCAAGACCACCATCGCCGAAGAAGTTGCGCGCTGGCACGCCGAGCGTGAGCTGTTTCACGATGGCGTGTTTTTCGTTTCTTTAGAAGGGATTAAAGACGCCGTCCGGTTAGCTGAAACAATGGCGAGAGCACTGAACGTGACACCGGACCCGACGAATCCTGTCGGCTCCCTGCAAGCGGCGCTGACACGCCGGGAAGTCTTGCTACTCCTCGACAATGCGGAAACCCTGCTTGAGGAGCCGATTGAAGATGCATCTTCAGCCGTCGGAGTGTTAGGCGCGCTGCTAGAAGCTGCACCCGGCCTTAAACTGATTGTGACCTCGCGTGAAGCGCTGGGACTGCGCCGCTGGGAGCAACAACTGGCGATCGATGAAATGGCACAGGGCGAGGCGGAACGGCTGTTCCTAAATTACGCCCCAGCGGAACAACGACTTGAATTAGCGCTTGCACACCGAGTAACGATTCAGGAGATCTGCAGAACGCTGGAGCACTATCCTTTAGCACTGGTCCTCGCCGCACCACAACTGAGCGAAGCGGGAATGGCGCCAGAGCGGTTATTACGGGACCTGAAAGCAAAAATGCTCGAAGTGTTGGAAGACGAAGGTAGCCGTGGAGTGCCCAAGCGGTTACGCAGCCTGCGAGCCTCGCTGGACCTCTCCTACCAGCGGCTTTCCGGCCGGGCGCGGATCGTGTTGTTTTATCTGGGGGTGCTGCCTGGTGGAGCAAGCGGGCGAATATTGGCTAATCTAGTGGGGAAACGGTTTGAGCCGGCTGCGCAAGAGCTGGTGGAACGAAATCTGGCTCGCTGGCAGGACGGTCGCTACACAATGTTAGCCCCAATCCGTACCTATGCAGTGGCGACTCGCCCAGCGAAGCGTCTGGCGACTACGAGGCTGCGCGCTGCCAGGCTATATGCCCAACTTGCCGACTCGATGGACGAGTTGCTCAAGCCGCTCTCACGCCGAAGAATCGCCGAGCAACTCGTTGAGCGGGCAAAGGGTCAATCTCTAGAAGAGACCGAGCGTAGACTCACACGAGTAGCATTAGCTGTGTTCGACGCCGAACGTACCAACCTGTTGGCGTCGGTAGAGTGGGTGTTTGCGGAGCAGGCGTGGGTAGCGGTTCGGACTCTAGTTGACAAGCTGAATACGTACCTGCATCTGCGTTCCTTTTGGGGTGACATGGTCGTTGTTGGACAGACGGCAGTCACGGCAGCAAAGCAGGAGAGCAACCGCACTGCTGAGGACATTGCGCTCAACAACCTGGGCGTGGTCTACCAATCACAAAGTCGCTGGGCCGAGGCCATTACGGCTTATGAGCAAAGCCTCGTCATCTTTCGTGAGTTAGGCGACCGCCATGGCGAGGGACAGACCCTCAACAACCTGGGCGTTGTCTACCAATCACAAAGTCGCTGGGCCGAGGCCATTACGGCTCATGAGCAAAGCCTAGTCATCTTTCATGAGTTAGGCGACCGCCATGGCGAGGGACAAACACTCGGCAACCTGGGCAATGTCTACCAATCCCAAAGTCGCTGGGCCGAGGCCATCGCCGCCTGTGAGCAAAGCCTGGCCATTCTGGTTGAGATTGGCGACTATTCCGGTGTTATCCCAGTTTCTCGCCAGCTAGGCTGGATTCGCCATAGTCGCGGTGAGTTAGATGCGGCTTGTGAGCATTTTGTCCACGCATTCGCCTTGGCCTGTGATCTGCACTCTAAACTCGTCGCGGATACGCTCAGCCAGATCATTGCCCTCGCCAAGGAGGTCGCAACCTCTAGGGAAATGACGAAAGTGTCGCAGTTGGGCCAGAGGATGCTAGAGGTAACCGAGCAGAGGAGTAAGCAAGGGTGGAAGGGCGAGGAGTTGCAAGCTATGGGGGTGTTGTGTCAGCAGGTATTTACTGTGATGGCTTTGTTGGGGCTGTCGGCAGATTTGCCCCCCAAAGAGCGGAAGAAAGCCAGAACCCAGGTACTGGAGAGCGCAAAAGGCATAGATAAGATAACGCAAGGGAAATGGGAGTTGGAGTCATGGGTCAAGGCAAGCACGGGTAGAAGGTCAGCAAAGGCGGAAGAAAAAGGATCAAGGGCAAAGAAGAAAGGTGGGGCAGAACCTGCAGGAGAGGTACCATAACTCATCGTTATTCGCCCTTCGACAAACTTATAGCACTTTACCGTCGTGCATACGGTATCCTACTTTGGAGTGCGGGAGCCGCGCTCCCGCTTTCAGTGGGCGAAGCCGTGCTTCGTCCACAATCTGCCCACAGCATGGCTGTGGGAAAAAAAGCGCAAGCATGGCTTGCGCACTCCAAATTTGTTTTCGCCGTACAGGCAAAGGTCATGTGCCTTAGAGGATGTCTGCAAATTTATGGGACTAAGTCAGCGCGAGCAGAGCGAAGCAATCTTTGCCTGAAAAAGAGATTGTTTCGTCGCCTTCAGCTCCTCGCAATGACAGAGGCTGTCCGGTTTGCAGACCCACTCTTAGGAGAAACCGAAAGAGAAGTCGCTTTTCCAATCACTATTCGTACTGGGCCTATCGAAGCATGAATAACCCCTCCTACAGCCGCAACGGCCACGATAACAATGGCCGCTCGGATACCGGCCGAGGGAACCGATCTCCACAGGCGTATTCCAACGAGCGCAGGATCACCGCCCGGGTCGAGCGCGGATCAATGACATCATCGACGTGAAAATGTCCGGCTGCGCCCCAGGGCGCGGTGTCGAAGTCCGGACTCTCGGCCAGGATGCGCTCGCGCTCGGCATCAGGGTCGGCGGCGGCAGCGATACGCTTGCCATGCACGACATTCACCCCCACTCGCGGGTCCATGAACGAGATGTCCGCACCCGGCCAGGCGTAAATAAAGTCGTTGTTACAACCGGTGCCAGCCATACTGAAAAAGGCCATGCCGTACGCCTTGCGAATAATGAGGGTAATTTTCGGCACGGTCGCCAGGGCGAGCGCTTGAAACCAACGCAGGATCTTGGTGATGATGCCGGCGCGCTCGGCATCCTTGCCGACGAAGAAGCCGGGCACGTCCTGCAAGAAGATCAACGGGATGTTGAACGCCTCGCATAAACAGGTGAAATGGGTAGCTTTATCGCAACCAGCAGCGTCAATAGATCCAGCAAAGAAGTACGGGTTGCTGGCAATGAAACCGACAGACCGCCCACCCATGCGCCCGAGCGCGGTAATCAATGACGGACCATACCACGGCCGTAACTCAAAGAACTCACCGTCGTCGGTAAGCCGCGGGATCAGGTGTCGCATGTCATAGCCGCGATTGCGCCGCTTCGGTACTAAAGTCGGCAGTTTCTCATCAACCACCTCGAAGTTTTCATCCCATGCCAAGCGCGCCGGCACCGATTCGGCGTTCTGCGGCATAAACGACAGCCAGCGGCGGATCTGGGCGAAGGCGTCCAACTCGTCCTCGGCTACGACATCGAGTTGCCCGGTGACTTGGGCATGGACTTCGACCCCACCGAGTTCTTCGAAATCGACCCGCTCGCCGGTGGCGACTTCAATCACACGAGGTGACGAGACCGCCATGCATGAGCCGCGCATCTGCACGACAAAGTCCGACACTGCCGCATACCATGAGGACCCGCCGAATGACTCACCGAGAATGGCGGTAATCATCGGTACCGTGCGGTTGCGCTTCACCAGATCCAACGCCACGGAGAAGCGCGGTAGTCCGCGTGAGGTCATAATGTCAGGAAGGCGCGCGCCGCCACACTCACCCAGGAAAATGAAAGGAAAGCCGTGCTTATAACACAGCTCCTCGATACGGTGTACTTTTTTCCCACCGATGTACGAGGAACTGGCATGAAAAACCGTCACATCGTCGGCGCCAACACCGACTTTACGGCCCATAATTGTGCCCAAGCCGGTAATCTTGCCATCTCCCGGCGTGCGGTCGGCAACCTCGTCACGCTCAGAATGAGCCAAGGCGCCGAATTCCACGAAGCTACCCGGATCAAGCAACGCCAAAATGCGCTCGCGCGCGGTCAGGCGGCCACGGCTATGCTGGGCTTCGATCTTGTCGGGCCCACCCATATTTTTGATCGCTCGCGCTTTGCGATGTAAGAGTTCTTGGATGTCTTTGTCGTCAGTCACTCATAACTCCCTAGCAAACAAGCATTCAGTCATCAGCTATCAGCGGTCAGGGCAAAAGGCAATTGAATTGAACAAGCTATTTCTTTTGAGGATAATTCTTGCAACAGGACTCTTGCCCCCGTGTGGTGGCTCTCTGATCAGACTCCTGCTACGTTTTCACCTCATACCTCAGCAAAATCAGCGAAAGGTTCCTTATGGCAAACACCGATGAAATCATTCTCACGACCTGCCCGCGCGACTGTTATGACACTTGTGGGATCGCCGTCGTCAAACACAACGGCAAGATCGCTCACGTCCGCGGCGATCCCAATCATCCCGTCAGTCGCGGTAAGTTGTGTGTGAAGTGCTCGATTGGCTACAACCGCGAATGGCGTGACCCGCAGGCGCGTCTGACCCAGCCGCTGCGTCGGATCGGGCCGAAGGGCGCGGGCCGGTTCGAATCCGTATCATGGGACACGGCGCTCACGGCTATCGCGGAGCGGCTCAAGCAGATTGTTGCTACTACCGGATCGCAGACTATCCTTAACACTCACTACAGCGGCACGATTTCACTCCTCGCCTTCCTCTTTCCTTTGCGGTTTTTCCACCGCCTCGGTGCCACCGAAGTCTCCCCTGACACGATTTGCAACATGGCCGGGCACGTGGCGCTGAATTATGTCTATGGAACTTCTGTGGATGGCTTCGATCCACGTACGGTCAGTGACGCTCGGTGTGTCGTCGTCTGGGGTGCCAACCCTTCGGCCTCGGGCCCACATGTCCATGAACATTGGCTGCGCGAAACACCAGCTAAGGTCGTGGTCATCGACCCGATTCGCACCCCCACGGCGGAAGTAGCCGACCTGCATCTCCAGCCCTTCCCTGGGAGCGATGCTGCCTTAGCGTTCACTATGCTCCACATCATTCGACGCGATGGCCTCATCGACCGTGACTTCGTCCACGCACACACCACCGGTTGGGACGAACTCGAACCCTTACTCACCGACTGCACCCCAACCTGGGGCGAAGCAACGACCGGCGTACCTGCCCGGCTCATCGAGGAGGCCGCCCGGCTTTACGGACAGGGGCCCTCACTGTTGTGGCTCGGTCAGGCACTGCAGCGCCAGCCTCTGGGCGGCAATGTCATGCGTGCTTGTTCTCTATTACCTGCCGTAACCGGCAATTTGGCTAAACCGGGCGCTGGGTTTCTGTATCTCAACTTCAACCTCGCGCAGCGACATCTCGACGACGCTTATCTGACCGCGCCGCACCTACGCGCTAGCGCACCGCCATCTATCAGCCAGATGGATCTCGCGGAGTGCCTGGAAGATCCAGGACGGTCGCAAGCTTTACTCTGCTGGAACATCAACATCGCTGCCTCAAACCCGCAGCAAATACGGCTGCGGCGAGCGCTGACACGCGAGGATCTATTCACCGTGGCCCTGGATCTCTTTCCGACCGATACGACTGATTTTGCTGACTTCGTGCTGCCAGCGGCAAGTTTCCTGGAATTTGACGACTTGGTCGCGGGCTATTTTCACCTGACACTGTCGGCCCAGGTCAAGGCGATGGAGCCGTTAGGCGAAGCGTTGCCTAATCAAGAAATCTTCCGCCGCCTGGCCCGCGCCATGGGTTACAGCGAGCCTGAGTTGCATGAGAGTGACGCCGAAATTATCGCTACCCTTTTGCGCCAGGCTCATCTCGGGCAGGATTTTGCTTCTCTCGCTGCCAAAGGGACAGTGCCGGTGCCGGCAGAACCACTCATCCAGTTCGCCGACCTGACCTTTCCTACTCCGAGTGGACGCATTGAAATCGCCTCTGCCCGCGCCGCAACCGACGGCCACCCACGCGTGCCACTGCCGCTGGCCGACCCCAGGCCAAGTGGAGACCGGCTGCGCTTGCTCTCACCAGCCTCGTCCTGGCGCCTGAATGACAGCTTCGCCAACGTCGAGAAAGTTGCTACACGCGTCGGTCCGGCCACCATTGCCTTGCATCCTGCCGACGCGGCTGAGCGAGGCCTGGCCGAGGGAGATGAGGCTCTTGCAGTCAACGAGACCGGCCGTTTACCACTGACAGTTACTCTCTCGGAGACCCTCCCGCGCGGGGTGGCACTTTCTTACAAGGGCCGCTGGCCCAAGCGAGAAGCCGAGTATGCCAATGTCAATGTGTTAAACCCTGGTCACAAGACCGACATGGGGGAAAGCAGTTGCGTCCATAGTATCGAGGTGACAGTTACCTCAACTCGGCCCGCAGAAAGCTAAGGGCTAGAGACAAAATAACTTCCCGATTTTCGATCTCCCGCCGGGGGATAAATGATGCTGTTGATAAACTCTGCACCTCCGCCGGGGGATAAATGATGCTGTTGATAACTCTGTACCTCCGCCGGGGGATAAATTCCCCGGCTACCGTCAACCGCCCCTAGGGGGCTGAGAGCCGGCGTGAGCCGGCGTCGTGAAGGTAGCCCGATGCTTTAGCGTCGGGCGAAAACCGCGGTTAGGCATTTATCAACAATGTCATAAATTCCCCGGCTACCCTCGCCGCCTCGCGCTGTGAGGCGCGGAGCGCCGTTGTACGGCGCGTGATGGTAGCTCGGCCTTTCAAGGCCGGGCGGAGGAGGGCTATTTTTCTCCACCCACGAAGTCGGGAAGTTAATAAAGTTTCGCTCCTAAGATCAAATCCTCCGTAAACGTCTGGCCTGTCAGAATAAGACAAGGAGCTTGAAGCCCCTTGTTCACACGTCGAGTGTACCAATACGCACACGAGCAAATGCTCTTGTCTTTCACGTTTTGCTACACCAATTGTGCTAGGGATTGTGCATTCTCTTAAAATGGCCACCATCTTTTCCATAGACTCGCCTGGGCCACGTCCTGCGCCGCAGCCGCCTGAGCCTTGCCAACCTCAGCGCCATCGAACTTGACGACGATGTCACCCACCACCTGCCCTGTTTTTACCGGAGCGGACACTCGATCAGGCACGTCCACTTCGACCTGTACCTTTTTTTCCTCGCCTTTTTTCACCAGGACGCGTACATCTTTCGTGGCCATCAAGGGTACCTGCTCAGCCACACCACCCCTCACTGGCGCGTCCCGTCCGAGAGCGACGCCTTCTTTCACCGGCACCAACATGCGGTAGTTCGCAAAGCCTTCGTTGAGAATCCGCGCGGCACTGGTAAAACAATCACGCTTCAGCGCCGAACCCATCACGACGACGATGAGGCGGAGATCTCCGCGTTTGGCACTGCCAGTCACACAAAAACCGGCCTTGTTATGAAACCCGGTCTTGATGCCATCCGCCCCGGGGAACTGGCGCAGCAGGTGGTTGGGATTGACCAAGGTGAACTGCCCGTCGCGGAACGGCTCCTGAATCGTTGCGGCCCATTTGGCTGCTTCCGGAAACTTCATCAACTCCCGCCCCAAGATCGCCAAATCGTAGGCGCTCATCTCATCATCCTTCTGGCCTGCCGTCGGCG
>JACQEL010000586.1 GCA_016200595.1 Deltaproteobacteria bacterium | reverse complement strand
TCCGTATACACGCAATCCGGCCCTGTTGGCCATGGCCAGCGCCACGTTGGACCGCATCTCCGGTGGCCGATTCTTATTGGGGCTAGGCAGAAGCGATAAACCTGTGATCCAGGGCAGAATGGGCATCCCTTACGGCGACTCACGCGCAGCGCTTGGAGAAACGGCCATTCTCATTCGCAGTCTTCTCGCTGGAGAGCGGATCTCGGCTGCCTCTGGGCGCTTCAAACTCAACGGCGCTCGGCTGGCCACTACACCCGTCCAGCAGAAGCTTCCTATTTATCTAGCGGCCATTGGGGCAAAGGGCCTACGTCTGGCCGGCGCAATCGCTGACGGAGTTCTCCTTAATGCCTACGTTCCTCCAGCTTATGTCCAGTACGCAGTGCAAGAAATTAGACAAGCGGCCCAAGAAGCAGGACGAGATCCACATTCTATTGATATTGCTTGTATGCTGGTAGTGCGACTGACCGACGATCCTAACAGTCTGCGTCCTACGCTAAAACAGCGCGTCGTGCGGCTGTTAGAGGAACCGTATGTTGGCGAGATTCTCTTGGAGAAGGGCGGATTCGATCCGGCAATGCTGCCACCGCTACGTACTTTGGTTGCCAAAGGTGGAGAAAAAGAGGCAGTCAAGCTTATTAGCGATGAGATGGTCGAGGCTTTCTACGTGCTTGGTCCGGCGGACCAGTGCAAGGCGCGTATTGCTGCCTATCGTCAGGCCGGAGTTGATCTCCCGCTGTTGCTTCCTCGTCTCGAAGATTACCGCAAGGTAGCAGAGACGTTGAATCAGTAGTAGCGCGTCTACTGCAAATCTGTGCGTAGCAGCAGGAACATGCGCTCATGCTTCGACTTCGCTGCGCTACGCTCAGCACGAACGGGGCTTGGTGCCTGCATTTTTTTCCGTTCGCCCTGAGCGTAACCGCCGCAGGCGGTGAAGTCGAAGGGTGCAACCAGCGCATAGTTTTACCGTAGACACGACACTACCTACTACCTAGCCCTACCTTAGACGACGCCCACCAAGTAACGCCAACCCTGATTGACTCATCTGGACGCCAAGGGTACCCGTGAACCGGGCAGTCCAGGCCCGATTTTTCGGTCAGTCGCAGGAGCACGACGAGGAGGACCTATGAAGCTTGGGATCAGTATCGGTTATTCCGGCGGACGGGTAGAGTTACCGCTCGACCGCGTGCTGGAGGCCGAACAACTCGGGTACGACTCCCTGTGGACTGCTGAAGCGTATGGCTCAGATGCGGTGACGCCGCTCGCGTATTTGGCGGCGAAAACGACCCGTATCAAGCTCGGTACCGGCATCATGCAGATAGCCGGCCGCACGCCAGCGATGTGCGCTATGACCATGTCCACGCTCGATGCGCTCTCCGGCGGGCGCGTGCTGGTTGGCCTGGGGCTCTCTGGGCCTCAGGTGATCGAAGGCTGGCACGGCATGCCCTACGATAAGCCGGTGGCGCGGTTACGGGAGTACGTGCAGATCCTGCGAAAAATCTGGGCACGCGAAGAGCCGGTGGCCTTGGATGGACAGGCGTATCAGCTTCCTTATCGTGGCCCTGGGGCAACCGGTCTCGGCAAGCCGCTAAAGTCTATTCTGCACACTCGCCAGTTACCGATTTATCTGGCTACCATGCAGCCCCTCAGTGTTCGTGCGACCGCGGAATTGGCCGATGGGTGGTTGCCCATCTGGTTCTCGCCGCAGCGTTTGGATCTGTTTCGCCCGACGATCGAGGAGGGCTTCAAGCGTGCGGGGAATGGCAAGTCCTGGAAAGATTTTGACATCGCTGCGGGTTGCACAGTCATAATCGGTGATGACGTTCGTGCGTGCCTGGCGCAGATGAAGCCGAATCTTGCTCTCTATGTTGGTGGCATGGGAGCGAAGCAAAAGAATTTCCATAACGAGATGATTGCCAAGTACGGCTATGGTGAGAGCGCTGCACGCATCCAGGAACTCTATCTCTCCGGACGGAAGGCCGAAGCGATTGCCACGGTGCCGGATGAACTGTGCGATGAAATGTCATTGTGCGGACCAGAGGCGCGTATCCGCCAACGTTACAAAACCTGGGAAGAGAGTGGGGTGACGACTATGTTGGTGCAAGCGGGCCAACGTGAGGCGCTGCATCTCATGGCAGATGTAGCGGGCATGAAGCGATAGTTTTTCCCCTCTCCCACAAGGGCACTGGCAGTAAGTTAAGGATTCGGCCCCGTGCTTCGACTTCGCCGCAGGCGCGGCTACGCTCAGCACGAACGGAAATTTCCTCGTGTTTTCACCCCCACCCCGTTCGCCCTGAGCGTAGCGCAGCGAAGTCGAAGGGCCGCGTCCTGCCAGAGACCACGCTAACTTACTGCCATTGTCCCACAAGGGGAGAGGGAACCTTGAGGTGAGAGGCCAACATGATTCAATCAATTTCTGCTCACGACCCCTACACACGCAAGCGCGTTGCTGTGCTCGACTCGGAAATGGCGTATGTGGATAGCGGGACTGGCGACCCGGTAGTGTTTCTGCACGGGAATCCTACTTCCTCCTATCTCTGGCGCAACGTCATTCCGCAGGTAGAAAAACTGGGGCGCTGCCTCGCCCCTGACCTTATCGGCATGGGAGATTCTGGTAAGGCCGCCAACGGTTCCTACCGTCTGGTTGATCATGCCCGCTATCTTGACGCCTGGTTCGCGGCGCTGGGACTGAACACGAATGTTACCCTGGTGATGCACGATTGGGGCTCAGCCTTAGGGTTTTATTGGGCGTATCGCCATCCTGATCGGGTCAAGGGGCTCGTGTACATGGAGGCCATAGCTAAACCTTGGGCCTGGGAGGCGTGGCCTGAAGCCGCACGCGCGATCTTCAAGACGTTCCGTTCGCCTGCTGGCGAAGAAGTTGTGCTGCAAAAGAATGTGTTTGTCGAACGGGTCCTTCCTGCGAGTGTCATCCGTCACTTAACCGACGAAGAAATGGCAACCTATCGTCGTCCTTACCTGGAGCCCGGTGAATCGCGACGACCAACCTTGACGTGGCCTCGGCAGATTCCTCTCGACGGAGAGCCCGCCGATGTCGTAGAGTTGGTCGAGCGTTACGGACAGTGGCTTGCCACCAGTAACATACCAAAGCTGTTTATCAATGCCGATCCGGGAATGATCCTGGTAGGGCCCCAGCGAGAATTCTGCCGCACCTGGCCCAATCAACAAGAAGTGACAGTAAAAGGGCTCCATTTCATTCAGGAGGATTCTCCCGGGGAGATTGGGCAGGCGAGCGCAGATTTTCTCACACAACTCAGCTCGCGTAGATCGTAAGTTGCTTCCTTGATATGGAGAGAACAAACACGGAGGTTCACATGCAGTACACGACGATACTATTTGAGGTAAAGAACAGAGTTGCTCGCATTACCCTGAACCGACCAGAGGCCGCAAATGCGCTCAACCTCGACATGGGCAAAGATCTGATGCACGCGGCGGTACAGTGTTCCGAGGACCCGAACATTGGCGCGGTCATTATCACTGGGGCGGGCCGGATGTTTTCTGGCGGTGGAGACTTGAAAAGTTTTGCGGCTCAAGGTGAGCACATGCCTGCTCACCTCAAAGAAGTGACAACTTACTTCCATGCCGCGGTGTCACGTTTCACCCGCATGGATGCGCCGGTCATCGCGGCTGTTAACGGTACTGCCGCAGGGGCGGGACTCAGCATGGTTTGTTCATGTGACCTGGTACTGGCAGCGGAATCGGCGAAGTTCACTATGGCCTATACTCGTATCGGGCTGACGCCGGATGGCTCGTCAACCTATTTTCTCCCCCGTATCGTCGGCCTCAAACGGGCCTTGGAATTAACCCTGACGAACCGACTCTTCTCGGCGCAAGAAGCCCAGGAGTGGGGCATTGTCACCAAGGTCGTGCCGGATGCTAATCTTCAAGCCGAAGCTGACGCGCTTGCCGCTCAACTCGCCTCTAGCGCTACCGGAGCGCTGGGAGCCGCCAAGCGTCTACTGCATAGCGGCTGGAATGAGACGTTAGAGACGCAAATGGAACTCGAGACCCAAACCATTGCGGCCCGTGCCCACAGCGCTGATGGACGGGAAGGGATTACCGCCTTCTTAGAGAAACGAGCCCCACAGTTTAAAGGGCAATAAGGAGAACGCCATGAAACTCTATAACAGCCAGACCGCGCCAAACCCGCGCCGGGTGCGCATCTTTCTCGCTGAGAAAGGCATTCAGGTGCCCTATGAAGAGGTCGATATCGGGAAGGCCGTGAATCGTTCTCCAGAGTTCCGTAAGAAGAATCCTATGGGAACCGTTCCGGTCCTGGAGCTTGATGACGGAACCTGCATTGCCGAGAGCGTAGCCATTTGCCGCTATTTTGAGGAACTGCAACCCAACCCGCCGCTCATGGGGGTGGATGCGCGTGACTGTGCCATTGTCGAGATGTGGCAGCGGCGCATGGAGTTTGAACTCTTGTTGCCGACCGCCAATTCATTTCGTCACCGGCACGAGTTCTTCAAGGGCCGTATTCCCCAGGTGCCGGAGTTCGCCGAGGTCTCCCGCAAAGCGGCGGAAAACGGCTTGGCCT
>JACQEL010000585.1 GCA_016200595.1 Deltaproteobacteria bacterium | reverse complement strand
GCAATGCTCCTGCTTATTCCCTCCTCCCCAGTTCAGTGCCAGTATGAGGTAGAAGAGGAAAGTCCCTTTTGGCTGCGCGGGCTTTTTGATGTACGAGTGGCACAAGGAGGGCGAGCCCATGCCTGGACAAGCCGCGGACCAGGAAAGACCCGCTATGGAGGGCGGTCAACCTCCCAAGATGCAGAACGTGTCACGCGTTTTTCGGTGGCGCAACTGGCGCTCGAAGGGGGAGCCGCCCTTCCCTGGGACCTGACAGCGCACGCCCAGCTCAATTGGTATCCCGACAGTGATGAGGATAATAAACCTCTCCTGATTGAGGCCTATCTGCGCAAAGAGTGGGGAGAATGGCAAGACGGCTGGGGCGTACAAACGGGGGTGCTCGCTCCCCCGTTTTCACTTGAGCACACCGGGCCAGCGTGGACCTCCCCTTACACCCTTACTCCTTCGGCCCTGAATACCTGGCTTTGGGAGGAGCTACGGGTCGTCGGACTGGAAGGAGAATGGTGGCGAGCGACCGCGGGTGGCACACGGCTGAGCCTCCTTGGTGGAGTCGGATTCGGAGCGGACTCCTTCGGTCAGCTACTGCCAAAGCGTGGTTGGGTGTTAAGCGACGCTCTCAGAGGAGTGAATAGCGCCTTGCCGCTGCCAAGACCGGGAGTGAATTCGTTTGTTTTCGACGAGCGTGATCATCGACCGGTGATCTATTTCGAGCTGAATCTGACTGAGGCGCAAAAAAGAGCAGAGCTCAAACTCGGCTATTTCGACAATCTGGGAGATCAGCAGACCACCGGAACCTGGGCAACTCGCTTCGGCAACTTTGGCGCTCTTCTTCATCCTCTTGCGCGCGTGGATCTCCTTCTCCAATACCTCATTGGCGAGACTCACTCGCACCTCGCCACCTGGGACAGTTCGTTTAGCGCCTTCTACGCGCTTTTGTCCTATCACTATAAGGGTCATCGCGTGAGCGCTCGTTATGACGTCTTTCGTGTTCACGACCTCGATGGAGGACCGCGACAGTCGCGCGACCACGGTGATGCCTGTACGCTGGCGTACCTCTTTGAATTTGGCTTACACCATCGCGTGGGTTTCGAGTACATCTTCGCCCATAGTCACCACCCTTCCCTCTCCCCGTCCGATCCGTCCGATGGAGGCTGGGAGTTGAGTTATCGCTTTCGCTACTAATAAGAGGCAGGGGGCAACAAAAGTGAGATTCGGTTGCGTAAGGCCAGAGGACTTAGTCCATTATGGGAGGAATGGGGCTAAGGCCCGCCCTAGCATCGGTCCCTTCTTATCTCTGGTCTTTCTGGAGTGCCTCACCGCTGTGCTCCTCGTGGCCCCAACCTCAGCCGTAGAGATCACCGGTCGTGTCCTGGGACAGAACGGTGAAGGGATTGCCCAGGCAGTGGTTTTCGTGCAAGCCTTACCTCCTGGGACGTCGTTGCCATCTGACCAGCGGTCAGCGGTAATGGATCAACTCAATAAAACATTTGTCCCGGCGGTTCTGCCTATCGCGGTTGGTACGGAAGTACATTTCCCCAACCACGATCAAATTCATCATCACGTCTATTCGTTCTCTCGCACCAAGAGTTTTGAACTGCCACTCTACAAGGGAGAAGAAGCATCCCCGGTACTCTTTGACAAGGCCGGCGCAGTCAAAATCGGCTGCAATATCCACGACTGGATGTCCGGCGTCATCCTGGTCCTGCCCACGCCTTATTTTGCTATAACCGACGAAACCGGGCGGTTTGTGCTGCGAGACCTCCCGCCCGGGACCTACCCTCTCGCGTGTTGGCACGAATACAGTCAGGTCAAAGTAGAGGAAACCGCCCAACAGGTGCAGGTGAACGCGAACGCGGTTGCAGTGACCTTCACTTTGTCATTGACCGCCCCTCGCTCCCGTCCCTCACTCTATGGCGGAAGAGGTTATCAATGAAATGGTGGGCACGCAGTCGTCTGCGTACCAAGATTTTTCTGGCCTTCTCCTTTCTGATCCTGGTCTCCCTCCTGGTAACTTTGTGGTTCACCCAACTCGTCGTCAGCGCACAAGTGCAGGATACGCTCAGACGAGAACTGTTGACGACCGGCCAGGTCTTTCAAGAGCTGGTGCAGGAGCGGGCAGCGCGCCTGCTGACGAACTCCATCTTGTTGACGAGCGACTACGCCCTTAAACAAGTGGTCCACTTAAGTGTAGAAAATCAGGATTTGCAAACACTGACCTCTGCTGCGCTCAACTACCAACAACGTATCGGTGTGGATCTCTTATGGATTACCGATGAGACCGGCATGCTTCTGGCAGATTCCCTTGGCAAACAGAACAGTGGTAAAATGTTGGCCACCTTTTCTCCAGTCTCTCAAGCGCTGTCTTCGGGAGAAGCGTCAGCCGCCGTTGTTGAAATCGACGGGGCACTTTTTCAGCTCGTGGCCGTGCCGGTGCTGGGGCCAGATGTCATCGGCTTTCTCGTGCTTGGGCAAGGCATCGATGACCCGCTTGCCCAACAGCTCGAAAAAGATACCGGCTCTCATATTTCTTTCCTAGGGGTAGATGACCCTCTCTCCCAGCAAGTGCAGAAGGATACCAGCACCTCTGTCTCCGTTTTTTCTCAGGGGAGACTCTTTGCCTCATCCTGGCCGCAAACGGCAAGAGGGGCTCTTTTTCCTGCTGGCATGGGTGTCCCGGAGATTCTTCAGCGACCTGCGCGAGAGACCTTTCTCATATCGATCGCTGGCGAGCGCTTTCTTTCCATTTTGGTTCCGATTAACTCGCAGCTCCCCTTTCCGCTCTACGCTCTCGTGCAACGCTCCTATGACGAAGCTCTGGCTCCCTTTTATGCCCTCCATCGGCGCATTGCCGGCATAGGCGGAGGGGCATTAGTCATAGCACTATTCATTGGTATCGGCTTGGCTGGAGGGATTACCTCGCCAGTGCGGACCTTGGTGAATGGTATGCAGGAAGTGCTCAAGGGGAACCTCGGCTACCGCTTAGGAGTTAACCGCGAAGATGAAATCGGCTTTTTGGCTCATTCGTTCAATGAAATGATCGGAGGCTTGGAGGAGCGTGAGAAGATTCGCGATATGATGCGTAAAGTGGTCTCCCCGCAAATCGCGCGCGAGATGTTGCAACGCGGCGTGACGCTCGGCGGTGAAGAGCGAGAGGCCAGCGTGCTGTTCGCCGACATTCGCGGTTTCACCTCAATCTCGGAAACGCTTCCTCCCTCAGAGTTACTGCACCTCTTGAACGCTTACTTAGGCCGGATGAGCCGCGTGATCGAGGAGGAGAAAGGTGTCATTGATAAATACATCGGCGACGAGGTCATGGCGCTCTTCGGTGCCCCTCTGCTGCTGGAAGACCATGCCATCCGAGCGGTGGCGGCAGGGATAGGCATGCTCAGAGAGCTGAACCGTTTCAATGCCGCAGAAGGCCGGGCTTTGCCGCTCCGGATCGGTATCGGCATCGCCACCGGCGCGGTGATCGCCGGGAACGTCGGGTCGCCGGAGCGGCTGAACTATACCGTCCTGGGAGATACGGTAAATGTGGCGTCAAGACTACAGGGGCTGACCAAAGAATATGGTGTCCCATTGATCCTCAGTGGAGCAACTTACGACCGTGTAGCGACGGTCTTCCCCTGCCGCTCGCTTGGCAACGTTGCCGTGCGCGGTCGGCAGCAGGAAACCGCCTTGTATACAGTTGAATGGGACCGCGGTTTTCCTAACTCTTCGTGAGTATTGGGAAACCCGTGGCAATCCTGGCCGAGAGCAGCATTTAGGAAAAACCCACCAAGATCTGGATTTTCGGGTGCCACGGGCAGCTTGCGGCCCGTGCCCACCGCTCGCACTGGCGGACCAGCCCAATGTTGTCCGGGAAATTTTCCTGGTCGAGGCCCAGGACTGGCGCCTGTGCCCTTGGGAGTGCGGGAGCCACGCTCCCGCTTTGGCTGGGCCGTGCCACAGGCCACACGACTCTGAGCTAACACTCAGCGCCCGGGAGCCAAAGCGCCGTCCAGGCCGGCGCACTCCATATCAGTGTGCCTCCGACGCACAGCGCAGTAAATTTATGCCGGACAGTATTGGGACCAGCCGCCCGTGGCACCCAAACAGGAGGTGTGATCCTCGCATCCATATCTTGCCGGAGCGTTTCTTCTATAGAAGAGCACTAGGCACCCCAGAGAGTGCCCGGTGCCCGCCCTGCCTTCCCAGAATGGACGTCACCACGGAGCCGGTATCGCCTGAAGTGGCGATACTCGAGTGAAGGCCTCCCTCGCTTGAGCTGATGCACCCGGCCGGCGAGCTACTTCTTGCCCTTCGCCACGGGCTGGGGATGATTATAGCTGTCTTGCTTGGACTTTGCCTTGGATGTGTTCTCTACTTTGGCAGCGTCCTTCTGCTTCTGGTCGCGCTGTTTCGATTTGAGTGACTTGTCACCCATAGATGCCTCCATTCGATAGCGTAAGCCATCGGGACGATAATGGCAGTCGCGGCCTCAAAGGGCAAGCGAGCGGTCTCCCCTACGTCCAATAATGAACCGCTCGTGGCAATGCCTCTTCCCTACTTCTTGTGCACAGGCGCGCACAGCTCTACATCGTGGCCGTCCGGATCGGCAAAGTATATTGACCGAGCCGGCATCCATTCCTGATAGTACGGCCCATCGACATCCACACCTCGCTCCCGTAACAGAGTCGCAGCCTGTTCCATATCGGCCTCATCAACGGTAAACGCAAAATGCTGGAGAGGCCATTCTCCCTTGTCTTCTTGCAGCACGATCATGCCGGCCTCACCACCTGCCCGTAAGAACAACCAGTTCCTCCTGTCATCTCTGAGACCCACTTGCAAGCCGAGAATTTCGCGATAGAAGACCTCAGCCCTTGAGAGGTCTTTGACACGAATGGCAACTTCGTAGAGCCCACGG
>JACQEL010000027.1 GCA_016200595.1 Deltaproteobacteria bacterium | reverse complement strand
ACGATAGTGAGCATGCACGGATCATTGCAGAGTGCATTACCACCGCTAAGCCAGGGTTTTGGCCCATCGCGTTTGAGTTAATCCAAAGATATCCCCACGATGAGATCTTGATGCAGAATCTCACAAAGGGGATCGACCAAGAGGGGACTATTATCGAGGGACCTTTTTCCCAATTCTATGAGGCACGCAAACGGGAGGTTGAGCAGATCCTGCGTGGGCCTTCCACGCCCCCAGAGGTGCGCGCTTGGCTCCGGGAAGTGGTCAGTCGTCTGGAAAGGAGAATTCCTCGCGAGATCGTCTGGGAATACGATATGGATGTAGACGATCTGCGCAGACACATTGAGGATAAGGACTCTGCTCAACGTATTTGGGCGATTGGCCGGGTTTTGAAGTACGCAACCTGGGAAGACGTTAGACGGCTGTTGACTGTTGAGGATATTGAAGAGGCGCTTCCTCTCATAGACCTTCCCGAGAAAAGACGCAGGATGCTGGAGAAAGCTGTTGAGGTCTGGCGGCGTGGACAGTAAGGTTCTCACTCCGCTTCAGGAGAGAGTGTTAGTTGCCTTATTTGAGCACGGTCTTGCCGATCGGGGATATTATCTCACCGGTGGTACGGCGCTGGCGGAGTTCTACCTGCAGCATCGCTATTCGGATGACCTGGACTTTTTCACGCGGAAATCGCCCCTTTTGCGGGAGGACTTCGAAGATTTCAGGAGCGATGATGGCCCCGCCTAAAGTCCAGGGTCAGATCGTAGTTGACTCTTTTGAAGACATTGCGGTCAACAAAATCTGTGCGATTCTGAGTAGGCAACCGTCAGAGTCAAAAGATTTTTGCGATCTATTCTTCATCCTGACAGAGTCGCGTTATGAGCTGGATTACCTGATCAGTCGCGCACGAGAAAAAGAGGCAGCATTCGACACAGAAGAAGGGGTACTCGCCTTTGCGACCAATCTCCTTGCCGTCGAGGAATTTCAGATGCTGCCTCGCATGATCAAGCCGTTGACTCTCGAAGAACTGAGGCGGTACTTCGTTCCCGTAGCCGAGAACCTGATACAACGGTTGCGCCCTGCTAGGGAGTGAGACCTTCAAAGCACATACAGTGCCTCCTTGAGAATCTTTCTCGTGAACAGCATATCGAGCCTTGAAAGCAAAGGAGTGATCTAGTGCTGGATAAACCCCGCCTCATCGAAGTGGCCTTCCCCCTCAAGCAGACCTCACTGGACTCCGTGCACGAGAAAAACGTCCGGCATGGGCACATCTCGACGCTGCACATCTGGCCGGCTAGACGGCCGCTGGCGGCGTGCCGGGCGGCGCTCATTGCAACGTTGCTGCCTGATCCAGGGAATGCCGAAGAACGAAAGAAGCTCCTGGAGAAGCTTGGTGGCCGGATCGTGCAAGTCGTCAAAAGAAAGAAACTGCCGAGCGGCAAAATTGAGGAGAAGATTGCAGAGGAGACGGTCGGCGGCATACTGCACTGGGGCCGGGAATCGAGCCCTGATCTGGATTGGTTTCGTGAGGAGATCCGCAAAGCCTACGGTGGCCGCGCGCCCAAGGTACTCGACCCGTTCGCCGGTGGCGGCGCCATTCCGTTGGAGGCCATGCGTTTAGGCTGTGAGGTTACAGCCATAGACATCAACCCGGTGGCCTGGTTCATCCTCAAATGCACGCTGGAGTATCCGCAGAAGCTTGCCGGTCAAAAAAGACTGCTGCCGCCGTTTGTCCTGAAAGACCGGGATTTCATGGAAGCCTTCTTCAAGGCGCAGGGGTTCAAAGGCGCTCTCCTACGCACACAGCTTGAGAAGCTTGGATTAGGCGAGACGCCTCAACCTCAACTTGCCGGCCTGAAAATCGAAGAGGCAACTTTAGAAGCCGACCTGGCCTGGCATGTACGTGCCTGGGGTTGGTGGGTGCTGCAAAAGACCAAGGCCGACCTGGAACGGTTCTATCCGGTGGTGGATGGGAAACCGACCGTTGCTTATCTGTGGGCGCGCACGGTTAAATGCAAGAACTGCCGCGCCACGGTGTCGCTGCTCAAGACGCGGTGGCTGTGCAAGAAGGACAAGAAGCGAGTTCTCTTGACCATGGAGCCCAAGGCGGACAAGACTGGGGTGGTCTTCGGAGTCGATACAAATGTGCAGGCCAAAGGTGGCAACACGGCCCAGCGCCGCGAGCACGACAAGCTTCTCGGCGTCGGCACCATGTCACGTTCCGGCGCTCTCTGTCCATGCTGTAGTGCCATTATGACGATGGAGGACATCCGCCTTGAGGGACGGGCCGGACGGCTCGGGGCGGTGATGACTGCTATTGTGGTGGACGGTCCTAACGGCAAGGAGTACCGGCTGCCGACGAAAGAAGAGATCCAGCTGGCTGCTGAGGCAGAAAAGGAATTGACTCAGGTGTTTGCCCAGACCCCGTTCGGACTGCCGGAGGAACCGATCCCTCAAGGAGCAAGTCGCGTGGGCGGTGGCTCTCCTTTTACGGTGTTCCTTTACAGCTTAACATGCTGGCGAGACCTTTTCACCTTCCGCCAACTCTTAGCCTTAGGAACCTTCGCCAAACACACTCGCGCTGCTCGTGATGGTATGTGTGTCGAAGGTTACCCAGTGGAATGGGCGGAGGCCATAAGGGGATACTTAGCCTTGGCTATCGATCGGCTTGCTGATTATGGCTCGTCAATCACCCATTGGCAGACAAAAGGCGAGTTCATCGTTAATACTTTTCAACGCTTTGCATTACCAATCAATTGGGATTTCAGCGAAGTGAACCCAATAG
Source organism: Deltaproteobacteria bacterium (assembly GCA_016200595.1). Lineage (GTDB taxonomy): Bacteria > Desulfobacterota > Binatia > Bin18 > Bin18 > JACQEL01. Next base: position 8,814 of record JACQEL010000027.1, on the reverse strand, counting down.
CTGGGCTCACTGGAAGCTATGACAGTGCCATTGGCTGGATTGGTCTGGCAGTGCCACATTTTGTTTTAGCTACCAGTGAGGCACCAACACCGCGCACAAACCAGAAATCTGCTACTCAGCCAGGCGTTATTGAAGAATTCGATGTTATCGTTACTGACCCGCCCTACTACGATGCGATTCCATATGCTGATTTGATGGACTTCTTCTATATCTGGTTGCGACGTACATTGCATCGTCTATCGCCGGAGATTGACACAGTCTTTCATGAATCGCTGGCTCCCAAGTGGGACCACGAAAAGAATGACGGCGAACTGATTGACGATGCCAGCCGCTTCGGTGGGGACAAAAAGAAGTCCAAGGCTGCGTATGAAGACGGCATGTTCTGCGCCTTTCAGACTTGCCACAAGGTCCTGAAGCCCGAGGGGCGTCTAGTAGTCGTGTTTGCTAACAAACAGCCTGACGCTTGGGAGACGCTCGTTTCCGCCATCATCCGCGCTGGGTTTGTCGTGGACGGAAGCTGGCCGATCCAGACGGAGATGGGCAACCGTACCCGCGCTCTTTCATCGGCAGCGCTCTCATCCTCCGTCTGGCTTGTCTGTAAAAAGCGGTCGGAGATTGCCCGCCCGGGTTGGGATAATCGTGTTCTGGAGGAGATGCACGAAAACATCGCCAGACGCCTGCGCGACTTTTGGGACGCAGGCATCCGCGGGCCGGACTTCGTCTGGGCCGCAACCGGTCCGGCGATGGAAGCCTATAGTAAGCACCCTGTAGTCAAGAAGGCCAACGAACCTGGGCAGCTTCTGACTGTACCTGAGTTTCTGCGTCATGTCCGGCGCATCGTGGTGGACTTCGTCGTCGGGCGGGTGTTGTCCCACAATGGAGACGCGGAAGCGATAAGCGGCCTGGACGACCTGACTACTTACTACTTGCTGCATCGCCACGACTTCGGCATGGACGACGCACCCATCGGAGCCTGCATCCTCTACGCCGTCTCCTGTGGTCTTTCGGACAGTGCCCTGGCCAACCAGTTTGATCTCCTAGTCCGCACCGGCGGCCAGGCTGCGGCCGAAGAGGAGGATGAAGAGGCTGCGGCCGAGGAGATGGACGCAGAGCCTGAGGAAGGCAGCGGTAGCACGGTGAAGCTGAAGTCCTGGCACCAGCGCCAGCGGAAGAGCATGGGCTATGAAGCATCCGGCGGCCGGCCTGTGCCGCTCATTGACCAAATCCATCGCTTGATGCACCTGTGGAAAGCAGGCGATGTGGTCAAGGTAGACGAGTATCTCGATGCCAAGGGGCTGCGCCGTAATGCACTCTTTCACCAGATCTTGCAAGCGTTGATCGAGTTGGCGCGTGCTGGTAGTGACGAGCGCTCACTGCTCGAAAGCATCAGCAACCACGTTGTTGCGCGTGGCATCGCGCCAGCCATGCACCAAACAGAACTGCTGCCCGGCGCAGCGGTCGATGGAGAACCTGGATAGGAGGCCCGCTCATGCTGAAAAAGCTTCGCCTCGAACGATTCAAAAACTTCAAAGAGGCCGAACTCGTGCTGGGGCCACTAACACTGCTGGTGGGGACCAATGCCTCTGGGAAAAGCAACATCCGGGATGCCTTCCGCTTTCTCCACGGCATCTCACGAGGCTACACGCTTGCCGAGATCATTGGCGAGAAATGGATCGAAGGAGGAGTACTACAATGGAAGGGAATCCGTGGCGGAACGCGGGAGGCGACCTTTCAAGGGGTATCGACCTTTGCATTAGAAGTCTCATTCACGATCAAAGGCGATGCATCTGAGCGTGATGCGACCTATCGGATTGAAATAGACGTGGGGGTGAATGGTAAAGCGCCGCGTGTGGTCGCTGAACGATTGGTTGTTGAAGGGAGAGGCGACTTCGTTTTTGATTCACACCCTGAGACAAATCCTCCACCTCAAGACGACCTGGTTCACTTGAATGTGAGAGTGCGGAGAAAACCAGTCCGTGGTCCTCTCCCCTCGCTCTCTTTCTTGAGCCAACGTCCAGTCCTTTCCCAACTCCCCGATTACAAGCACAAGGACGTGCAACCGGCGGTTCAAGAGATCGCCCAGCAGGCGATTGATGCATTCAGCTCGATGCGGTTTTTGGACCTCAGTCCGGAAGCCTTGCGTCTTTCTTCTTTGCCTGGACAAACGATCCTGGGTGACCGGGGAGAGAACCTCTCTTCTGTCTTGCAAGCAATTTGTGAGAGCTCGACAGGGAAAGACGCGCTCATCCAGTGGATCAAGGAATTGACGCCCATGGATGCTAAGGACTTCGAATTTCCTGCGGACCCAGCTGGAAAAATCCTGGTGACGTTAGTTGAGGGGAACAGTCAGAAAACGTCTGCGTATAGCGCATCGGACGGCACCCTGCGGTTTCTGGCCATGATTGCCGCCCTGCTTGGCCCTGAACCGGCGCGCTTCTACTTCTTCGAAGAGTTGGAAAACGGTATCCACCCGACGCGACTGCATCTCCTGCTGCAGCTTATTGAGCAAAGGGTATCGCGAGGAACGATTCAGATGGTGGCAACGACCCACTCCCCGCATCTCCTTGGACTCATCAGCCCAACGACCTTGAAGCACGCCTCCTTGACATATCGTCTAGAGAACAAGCCCGATGCCCGGATTAGGCGGATTCTCGATATCCCAGAGGCCCGGAGTGTCATCGAGAAGCAAGACCTAACACGTCTCCACGCATCGGGGTGGTTGGAAGATGCAGTGGCGTTCGTGGAGAACGAGGAAGCGGCAGCATGAGGGTGCTCGTGATTCCAGAAGACTTTCGCAAGGATCAATACGTCCTCAAGCCTATCATCAGTGCGATGATGCGGGAACTTGGTAAACCGCAAGCCGAGATACGAATCTGCATGGAGCCCCTGCTCGGCGGCATTGATCAGGCGCTCAGGTGGGAACGCATCCAAGAGATTCTCGGTCGATACCAAGGAATGGTCGATCTCTTCTTGCTTTGCGTTGATCGGGATGGGAAAGCAGAGCGAAGGATAGCTCTCGATCGTCTTGAGCAGCAGGCCAAGGATGCTCTCGCTGAAGGTCGATTATTCCTCGCGGAAAATGCTTGGCAGGAAATCGAGGTTTGGGTTCTCGCAGGTCACGACCTGCCTGCCGCTTGGATATGGAAGACTATACGCACAGAGGTCCACCCTAAAGAAGTATACTTCTTGCCTTTTGCCAAAAACCGTGGGCTATTGGACCAACCAGGTGAGGGGCGGAAAACACTTGCCCATGAGGCGGCACGCCGGTACGTCCGCATCCGCGAATTGTGTCCGGAGGATATCGCTGTGCTTGAAGACCGGGTTCGCAATTGGATGGGAGGCATACGATGAGTAAACTCGCTTGGACGCCGTGGCATAAAGTCCTGCAAATCCGGGATGACCTCAAGTCGGGAGAGCTGTCGCTGGCGGTCTTTGCCGCCGACCTGTACGACGTGTTGATGGGGAAGGCGCGGCCTGTCTACCAGAAGCCGCGCGAGTTCTTTGCGCTCACCTACCCGACCTTCAACCTGCGTGAGCTTGCCAGGGACGTCATCGTACGCCTGGCGGGGAAAAGCGACAAAGCGATCCGTCAGCTCGAACTCACCTACGGTGGCGGCAAGACCCATGCGTTGATCACGCTCTTCCATTTGGTCAGCGATCCCAAAACCCTGCCCGATCTGCCCGCTGTGAAAGAATTCGTTGAGCATATCGGCATACCCCTGCCGCGGGCCCGCGTGGCCGTGCTCGCATTCGACAAGCTCGATGTCGAGAAGGGGATGGAGGTCCGTGGACCCAAGGGCGCGACCCGGTGGCTCAAGCACCCGTGGAGCGTGTTGGCCTTCCAAATCGCCGGCGCGAAAGGACTGAAGCTGTTGCACGCCGAAGGCGGAGACGCCGAACGCGACAGCGCGCCGGCAGAGAACCTGCTGGTCGAACTGTTGGCCCTTCCCGCCAAGGAGGGCCTCTCAACGTTGATCCTCATTGATGAAGTCCTCATGTACGCCCGCGAAAAGATCGGGCTTGATCCTGCCTGGCGTGGCAGGCTGGTCAATTTCTTCCAGTACCTGACACAGGCAGTGACCAAAGTAGACCGGTGCGCCGTGGTCGCCTCGCTGCTGGCGACTGATCCAGGAAAAAGCGATACCCTTGGCAAGGAACTCACCCAGGAACTTTACGCCATCTTCCGCCGCGAACGCGAGCAGAGCGTGCAACCGATCTTGAAGGAGGACGTGGCTGAGGTCCTGCGCCGCCGCTTCTTCACGCCGGAATCTGCCCGGGATCGCGAGGCGTTTCGTCCCCATGTTGTGGCAGCGCTCAAGGGCATTGTCGATTTTGACGAACAAACCCGTAAGAATGGGAAAACGGCAGAGGACCGGTTCCTCCAGAGCTACCCGTTTCACCCGGACCTCACCGAGGTCTTCTACACCAAGTGGACGAACCTGGAGGGGTTCCAGCGCACGCGTGGAGTCCTGCGCACCTTTGCGCTGGCGCTGCGCGACGCCGAGCAGTGGGACCAATGCCCGCTCGTTGGAGCGAACGTCTTCCTGGGTGAGCCGGGCAAGGAGAGCCTTGCTGAAGCGGCCAGAGAACTTACCACGGTGGCGGCAACGGAAGAATACGAAGGAAAAAGACAGGAGTGGACCGCCATCCTTGAGGGAGAGCTGGCCAAGGCGCGCGAGATTCAGCAGGAGACTGCCGGTCTGAAGTTCCGAGAGGTCGAACAGGCAGTATTCGCCACTTTTCTTCACTCCCAACCCATTAGCCAGAAGGCGGTGACCCGCGATTTGCTTGTCCTGCTAGGTCACACCCGTCCTGACAAAATCGAGTTAGAGAAGGGCCTCCAGCAGTGGACGGAGGTGTCGTGGTTTCTCGACGAGGCAGGGATGCGGGACGCTGAGACCGGGACAGACCGGCAAAGAGGAGGAACACAGCAGTCTAGTTCCCTACCAAAGTCTTGGCGCCTGGGCTCCAAGCCGAACCTGCGGCAAATGCATCACGATGCCTGCGTGCATGTGCCGCCTGAGCTGGTCGAGTCGAAACTGCTTGACGAGATCGGTAAGCTCAAGAACCTGACTGCGGGGGCGTCTGCTGCCGGAGCAAGAGTCCACAACCTGCCAGCTAGACCGAGGGACATCGAGGACGACGGCGAGTTCCATTACGCGGTCTTGGGACCGAGTGCCGCGTCGGATTCCGGCAAGCCCAGCGCCGAGGCCAGGCGGTTTATTGAGGAAACCACCACGCCCGACCGGCCGCGCGTGTACCGCAACGCGGTCGTGCTCGCCGTCCCATCGCGCGATGGCCTGGAGGCTGCCAGAACTCGCCTCCGTGAATATCTGGGATGGGAAGAAGTCCGGTCACAACTGAAGGATCAGGAAATCGACCCGATCCGCAGTGAGACCTTAAGCGCAAGCCTGGAGGACACCAGAAAGAAGATCCCCGAAGCCATCCAGCAGGCTTACTGCATCGTGGTCACTGTGTCCGAGAAGAACGAAGTCCAGGCGTTCAAGATCACTGTTGGTGGAGAGCCGTTATTCGGTACCATCAAAGCGGAGAGCCGGGCGAGGATTCGCGAGACTGCGATCAGTGCCGATGCACTGCTGCCGGGTGGACCCTACGACTTGTGGCGGGAAGGTGAAACCTCACGACGAGTGAAAGATCTCGTCGGCGCCTTGGCCCAATTTCCGCATTTGCCGAAGATGCTCAACCGTAGCGCCATCCTGGATACCTTGGTGGGAGGCTGTCGGGAAGGTCTTTTCGTGTTGCGTTTGGCCCGCCCGGATCGTTCGCTGCGGACATGGTGGCGAGAGACGCCGGCTGAGAATGTGTTGAAGGACCCGGCTCTGGAGGTCGGCCTGCCGGAAAAAGCGACACTCACCGAGTTATCTCCTCCGCTGCTGGCTCCAGGAGTACTTCCCGGGTTGTGGGAAACCCCTGAAATCACTCTTGCTGACCTGTGTGCCTACTTCTCTGGCGCTCGTGTTGTGAAGAGCCAGCGGGAGGGCTACGAAGAACCAGTGACGATTCCGCAGGCAGAACGAGCAGTAGTTGAGGCGGCTGTGCACTCGGCCGTGCGAGACGGCAAACTGTGGCTGACCTCAGGGCCGGCCAGCATCTTGGCCGAAGAGATTCCAGCGGGCCTGCTCACAGACGATGCCCGGCTGCAGGCGCCTCCACAGCCCATTCTGACCACGGAGGTTCTACCTGAGAGCCTGCCGGAAGCCTGGAGTGGGGAGACAACTACAGCTCTCTCACTTTCGCTTGCGCTCTCCAAGAGGGCGGGAAAAACGCTACCGTGGATAACAGTACGTGAGGTTCTCAATGGTACTTTCCGCGCGCGCTTGCTGGAGCGGACGCCGGACTCGGGAGGTTGGCCGTGTGATTTCGCCGGGGTCGGGAATGTCAAGCTGCGTATCCCAAGCGAAGAACTACTACCGAAAGTCGCAGAACGGCTCGTCGCCAAACCTGGAGTGCTTGTGGCTGAGGCCGACCTCCGGCCGAATGAGATTCAAGATCTCGCCGATCAAGTGGCCGCCATAGCCAAAGCGGCAGTTGGTCTCGACCTGAAATTCCGTCTGCGGGTTGAACTCGGCGGCGGGTCTCGACCATCTGATGAGGTAGTCGCTAGCATCAACCAACTGCTCCAGGAAATCTCCAGTAATCTCAGACTTAGATAGATCAAGAATTTTACTAAGAGCCTATCCGAATAACTCTTAATCCCGTTGCTCCGCAGTGTTGCACAAATCCCCCGCTCGGCTGCGCCCTCGCTGCCCCCTCTGCCAAAGGGGGCCAACAGACGCGGAGCGGCTGGCAGGGGACGGAGAAGTGACTGCTCCCTCTGTTGCACTACTCTCCGCACGCACTGCTTTGGCCCCAAAAGACATTGTCAAGTCAATACACTTTCTGTGATGTAATTTCAATCTTCATGAATCGCCTCGAAAAAGCAGGCAGAATCATTTGCATTTCCTTGTACGTTGATGTAGGAACCTCCCTGGGAGGGAATCACAATGAGACGTACTTTCCGGATTCTTTTTGCCAATTGCACACTGGCCCTGTTCACCGCCATAGCGGCTCAGGCGAACTGCGTAAACCCGACGGGTAGCGGCGGTTGCTTTTCTTCTATCCAAGCGGCGGTGTCTGCCGCTGCCCCCGGAGAAACAGTCAGAGTCGATTCAGGAACCTATTTTGAGACGGTGGCTATCACGACGCCTGGCATTACCTTGCTCGGGGCGACTGCGAAAAAGGTCATCCTCGACCCTGGCCCGCCGAACTCGGGGAACGGCATCGATATCCTGGCCAATAACGTCATGCTCAGAAAGCTGACTATCCGTAACGGCACGGCCGACGGCATTGCCGTAGCCTCCGGGGTTACTGGTACGCGTATCCTGAAGGTGACCGTTATTGGCGCTGAGGACGACTGCATTAACATTAGAGGCAGTCATACCGTGGTGAAAAATAGCACCTTACGCAGTTGCTCATCCCAATTGCTCCAAGTAAATGCGGATGATGTCACGATACAGAAAAATAGCCTCAGCGAAAGTAACAACCGTTGCCTCGCGGGAACCGGTACAAACATCGGCGTTGTGAACAATGACATGTCAACGTGTGATGGCGGCTGCGTTGACATTACCGGTGGCAACGCCCAGGTGGCAAAGAATCATATGGCCAGTTGCAGTGGCAACGGGATTCGTACCCTGGGAGACACCCCGTCCATCGTCAAGAATACGCTCATTGGGATACGCGATGCCGGGATCGAGGTGACTTGTCCAGCTCCCCCGACCACCTGTGACAGCGACCCCGCGCGTACCATCTTTACCGGAGGCCCCGGCAGCGCGGGGTGCCATCAGTTTAATGGCGACCAGAATAACTGTATGCAGGCGTGGACCATTGGGTTCCAGGGTCCAGCCTCTTGCTTTTTCAATGCCAACAATAACTCATGTAGTGGCTGTGGCCCTGCCAATGCGAATAATGGCCAATGCACGAACACGTGCACTGATACTAACGTCTGTAACGGCGGTCTTGTCTCGCAAAATATCGTGTCCAAAGTCACGAACGAAGAGTGTTTTATCCTCTCCGCTTCGGGCACTGGTCTGTTAGTAGAACAAAATAGCGGCAGTGAATGCGAGGATGGGGGGTTTCATATCGACGGGACGGGAATCACACTGCGGAAAAACACGGCCTCCGGCAATGGAACATTCAGTACTAGTGGTAATAGTGGTTTTGAAATCTCCGGGACTGACCATGTGCTGGAGCAAAACACGGCGATAGGCAACATTGGCGATGGCTTTAATATCGACGGCACGGGCCACACGCTGACTAAGAATGACGCTGAGGAAAACGCAGGGAATGGCTTTGACGTAGAGGGGGATAAGATCTCGCTGACCAAAAACACTGCCAAGGAAAACGCCAAGGTCGGCATTGCGGTGAACAGCCCTGCGCAAAATACGACAGTCAACAAGAATACTGCCCTGGACAACCGTACTGACTTCTGTGACGAAGGAACTGGGACTACCACTAGCGGCAATATGTTTGGCACGACCGGACCTTGCTTTGGCAACTAAGGTCAGAAACTGCAGCGGGGCACTGGTAAATTGCCTCAATACTGTCCGGGGAAATTTTCCTGGCTGAGGCCCAGGACTGGGGCTTTGCCCTTTGGAGTGCGGGAGCACCGCTCCCGCTTTGGCTGCGCAGTGCTCCACGCTCCACGCCCGGTAACCGCTAGAGCCCGGGAGCTAAAGCGCCGTCCAGGCCGGCGCACTCCAAAGCTACGCCGGCGGAGCCTAAATCGAACCACAGAAGATTGGCACACTCCTGTAG
>JACQEL010000084.1 GCA_016200595.1 Deltaproteobacteria bacterium | reverse complement strand
TCCTGCCCACTTTTCATCTCCCAGAGCCGCAGGGTCGTATCCTCACTCCCCGAGACGATATGGCGCCCATCGGGCGAGAAACTCACAGACATGACCAGGTTAGTGTGGCCCGTAAAGCAGCGCACTTCCTGCCCACTGGCGACTTCCCAGAGCCGCAGGGTCGTATCCGCACTTCCCGAGACGATATACCGCCCATCGGGCGAGAAACTCACGGACATGACCAGGTTGGTGTGGCCCGTAAAGCAGCGCACTTCCTGCCCACTTTTCATCTCCCAGAGCCGCAGGGTCGTATCCTCACTCCCCGAGACGATATGGCGCCCATCGGGCGAGAAACTCACGGCCGTGACAACACGGGTGTGGCCCGTAAGGGGGAGAAGAGCCCAGGCACCTTTTACCCCTACGCGCTTTCCCTGCCCTTCCTCTCCACACCGGGCCAGCAGGTCTAGTACCTCTCCGTCCCTTGCATTCTCAGCAAGCGATTGCCCCCGCCGTAGCACCTGATAAGCCTCACGGAACGCCTGCTTTTCCACGTGCGTACTGGCAGACTGTAACAATTCCGCGAGCTGTTCTTGCTCCTGTCTCATTTTGACTATAAGCTTGACTCGCGAGAGGAGAGGATAGAAATGGATTGGCCTTCGTGCTCTCGAATACGCGACCTCCCACAGCCGCAGGGTCTCATAGGAACTTCCCGAGACGATATACCGCCCATCGGGAGAGAAACTCACGGAGTAGACCCTGTTGGTGTGGCCCGTAAAGCAGCGCACTTCCTGCCCACTTTTCATCTCCCACAGCCGCAGGGTCCTATCCTCACTCCCCGAGACGATATGGCGCCCATCGGGCGAGAAACTCACCGACCTGACCACCGAGTCGGTGTGGCCCGTAAGGATGCGTAGGAGCTTACCAATCGGACGCTTCGGGTCCTCCAGGGCCTTTTTGAAATCCTCATCCTCTAGGCGATATGGCGACTGCTGAATCTTCTCTATTGCTTCAAGGTCGCCTCGTTGCAGATGAATCCAAGCCAGGCAACGCCAGTAGTCGGGGTTCGCTCCCTCATTCTTCTCCAGTGCCTGCATGGTGGCTACATAGGTATCATCCGCGATCTCCCCTTTGCGCCGTCGCCAGTAGCCATAGTTGAAGTTTGCCTCCAGGTGAGCCGGGTCTTCCTTCAGCGCCTCCTGCCAGCACTTGACCGCGTCCTCTTCCCGTCCCAATTCCAGATAGGTTACACCGCGATTGTTGAACTCATCGGCCTTGAGAGAAATCTCGGGTAATTCTGCCCACACACTTGGTTGGTGAAAGAGGTTCTCATAGATTCCGCACAGCTCTTGCCGAATTTCCCGTACACTCCCCAGCCGTCGCTCTCGATCCCAATCAACACAACGCATGAGGAGACTGCACAGCCTCTCAGGTAATGCAGCATCCCCTCGCACCTTGCGCGGGTCCGGGGCCTCTTGCCGTGGCCCCACTGCGCTGGAATAGGGTCGCCGTCCACAGAACATTTCGTACAGACACACCCCAAAGGCAAAGATGTCGGCACGTTCATCGACACCGTGCGGATCGATGAGCTGCTCTAGAGGCATGTACTCTGGCGTTCCCGCAAACACCGTCACCCCTGCTTCCGGAGACGGAGAGTTCCCCGCCTGCACTGGGGCTCCTAGCGGAGCATTCATCTGCGCAGTACTCGCTCGCACGATACCAAAATCAGTAATCTTTAGCGTACCATCTTGTGCCAGCAGAATGTTCTTGGGTTTGATGTCGCGGTGAATCATCCCCCGACTATGCGCGTGTTCTAGGCCGTGACAGCACTGAATCGCTAAATCTAAGCCGACTTTGAGATCGGCACACTTCCCGTCAGCGATCCAGTCCTCCAGGGTACCGCCATCGAGGTACTCGACGACTAACAGCGGCACCTCCGCGAGCGGGTGCACGTAGTAGCAGTAGGCGATGTGCGGGTGCAGCCCCAACTCGGTCCACGCTTCAGCCTCCATGACAAAGCGTCGGGCATATTCGGGATTCGCTAAGTCCTTCGCCTGCGGAGTCTTCACCACCAGATCGATATTCCACCGTTCATGATGACAGATATAGACCGTGGCCATACCGCCTTCGATCACGCGCTTGACTCGGTACACCTCGGCAATGCGGTCATCGACCGCAAAACTGGGCACTACAAGTGAGGCACTCGCCGAAACACTGGGCTGTAGCGCTAAGCCATCTGTCCGCAGAGCCGTGCCCGGTGGAGTGTCCCTCTCCTTCTGCCGATTCCGCCCGATAATGCGCTCAAACCAACCCATTGCCCGGCCCTTCCTGCACGGTGTGTTCATAGAGCACCACCGTAATGTTGTCGTGTCCGCCAGCAGCATTGGCTCTGTTCACTAGCTGTATCGCCCGCTGCCGCATCGAGCCTTCCCACTCCATGATCGAGTTAATCTCTCCGTCTGAGAGAGCCTCCCAAAGGCCGTCTGAGCAGAGCAGGACACAGTCTCTAGCGTTGAGCACCCTGGTATTGGAGTCCGGCACAATGCCCCGCGCGAGCCCCACTGCCTGCAGGATCTCATTCTTGCGGGGATGTATCCGCGCTTCCTCGGTTGTTAGCTCGCCAGCTTGCACCAAAGCTCCCACCAGGGAGTGATCCTGTGTCATTTGCAGAAGGCCAGCGGCATTCCGCACGTAACAGCGTACATCCCCAACATGACAGGTATAGAGTTCATCGCCACGGACATACGCCAGCATGAGCGTGGTTCCCATGCCGCGACATCCATCTTTACTTTGGCTGGCTTCCAGTACTTTGTGATGTGCCTGCTCCAGAGCCTCAACAAGCAATGGCTCGACTGGTTCTGTATCGCTCTCAATCGCCTGCCGACGTTCAGCATCGAAGAACTCCGCGATAGTCGAGACGGCTAACGCACTGGCCACCTCGCCCGCGTTGTGTCCACCCATGCCATCGGCGACCAGCAGGAGGCGCCCGTCGTCTGACAGATAAAAGGTGTCCTCATTATGAGCGCGCACTCGACCCACATCCGTGATCGCACACAGGTGATCATGCGGGGCCACGACTCGGCGCCGGTCGGTCACCTCGGCATAGGCTGCAGCCGTTCTTCCTGGCTCACTTCCCGAGCCAGCGTTGTGACTAAGCATATCGCGAATCCTTTGTATGATTGATCTGAATACCATTTGGCCTTAGATATCCGCGAGCTTGACCATTTCTGGGAGCGCGATGAACGAACTTGACTCCCTTTCTATTGGCTGGTAGGGCTTGGGCTTATGGATCTCAAAGAATTTGCTAAGTACATCCAGGGCCAGTCTACTTCCCAGCTTCTCCACAGAGCCCGTAAAGAGAGCCTGAAGCGTATCCTCGCTCACGAGGACACGCTAGAAGTCTCTCGCAAGAAACCACCGCAGAAGCGTACGGGAACTCGATAGGTGCTCTACATCGACACCTCCGTTTTGCTGGTCTACACCCTGACCCAAACCGTTGAAAAAGACCGCTATCCTGCCACAGAGGCGCTTTTTGCCCGGCTTACCGCTGGCGCCCTCTCCGGTGCCACCTCTTTTTATGCACTTCACGAGGTCCATGTCTTTGCTATCGACAACGCTCCAGATTTCCCTACCGGCGCTGCCTTTGGTAAGACTGCGCTTGAAACAATCCTCGCCCTGCCTCTGCAAATCCTGCCCTTTGTCTCGCGCACCGAGGGGAGGCTACATGCCCGGAGGTTCACCGCTTTGCGTGATTCCAGTGACGTTCCCCACGCCATTGCTGCCTCCGTTTATCAGTGTGAGGCAATCGTCGCCTATGACGATCACTTCAGAGCTATCTCTCACCTCATTCCGTACAAAACGCCCGAAGACTATCTCCAGTAGATCAGTAGTTGCCGGTCTGCATTAGTATCATCCCACCACCTGTTGCAAGGCGTGACGAAACTCGGCGGCTGTCTGAAACCGCGCCTTGGCCTCTTTTCTGACCGCTTTATCAACCACGGCCGCTAGATCGCGTGGCAACGAGGGATCACGCTTTTGCACGGGAATCGGCTCCTCGCTCAAGATGATCTGGAAGGGATGCAGAATACGTCGCAATTGCATCAGCGCTTGCAGCGCTTCAACCGGCTTCTTCCACCCGCCTTTCATCTTTTTCTGGAACTCCGCGATCTCCGTCGGCGTGGGAAAATCGAACGAATACTTCCCGGTAAGAAGGTAGTAGAGGGTCACGCCTACAGCATAAGTGTCGGCTGATTCCCGAACGGTCCCTGCATCTTGGACTTGCTGAGGGGACATGTACATGAGCGTGCCAAAACCAGTTCCATGCTTGGTGACCCGTGTCCCACCAGCGCGGGCATAGGACACGGCCAAGCCGAAGTCGGCAAGCTTAGGAGTGGGGGTACTGCGTGCAGGAGCCCCAGGCGCATGACGCAAGAGAATATTCGAGGGCTTGATGTCCCGGTGAATGATGGACTGCACGTGAATGTATTCCAATCCAGTGAGCACATCGCAGATCAAGGGAAGGACGAAGTCCCGCGCGAGCTGGCCGCCGCGGGCAATGACCATATCCTCCAGACTTTCATTGGGCACGTACTCGGTCACCAGGTAAGGAGCGCCTCGGCTATCAACTCCCGTATCGATGCAGCGGACGACATTGGGGTGGGCCAGTCCTTTGAGCAGTCGCACCTCGCGCTCAAAGCGCTTGACGAGGTGTTCATCTTTGAGGTCCTTCATTTGCTTCAGGGCAAGGACACGCGCGGTCGGCTGGTGATAAACTAGTGAGACAGTACCAAAACCGCCCTCGCCCAACGGCCTGCAAAGTTCATACTCGTCGATCATCGTCCCAGCGGACTTGCCTTCGCGGGGCACACACTGTTCACAGGCATAGACCGCCACCTCGTGCAACTCTTCTGCCCGACCGTCGCTGTTGGCACGCTGCGTGAGATCTGCACCACATGTCCCGCAGTGTTCCGGCTGTCTCGCATGCGCTGCTTGAGCTTCTCGCTGCTGCTTCTCAATACAGGCAGGGCATTGGCCAGGGTCTGCCTCACCAGGCAGCAAGTCGATGGCATGGCCACAGCGCGGGCACTTCCACACCCGTGGAGTCACTTGCGCGGAGAGCGAGACGCGCAGTTGGGTGTAGCCCACTTCCACCACGTCCCCATCAGCAAGTTCTCGTTCGGTGAAGGGTTCGCCATTGACGTGGGCCGGGTTCGTGTTGCCGATATCTTGTAGGCGGCAATGGGGAGGGCAGATCTCTAAATACACGTGGCGTCGTGAGATGTAGTCATCTTTGGGGATAACAAAATCGGCGTCCTTGGCACGACCGATAATGAACCCTCGCGGTTCGGTAAACTCCATGACGCGACCTAGTTCAGGACCTTTGATGACAGTCAGTGCCACCTTCATGACCGGCTATCCCTTCCTAGTTGCAAAAAGTTGCAGCAGAGAGAAATCCCTCCCCAATCCCCCTTTGCTAAAGGGGGAAAATGCGTAGCGCGGGGAATTTATGCAGCCTTCGCAAAACATTCTATGCAGAGTGTCCGTCCATCCTTCTCCTGCACACAGTTTTTACAGTAGACGTGCTGGCACTCCGGGCACATGTGGGTGCCTTTCCACGACGGGTGGGTCCAGCACATATCCGGCTTGACCTTTGTGCCTGCGTCTTCTTTCCCATCGACGGCTGCTGCTGGCTGCGGGTTGGGAGCTTCTTGAGCTGGAGCCGGAGTAATCGGCATTTCTGCTCGCAGTCGTGTCCCATGAGCCGGCGTGCCGACTGCGAGTTTCGTCCCCGTCAGATCTTCGAAGCCATCGAGGACAAACTCAAATTCATAGGCGTCAAAACGAATGCGATTGTGATTTTTGAGTTCCTGTGGGCCACTGACCTTCTCTCCATTGACGAACGTTCCATTCATGCTCCGTCGGTCACAGAGGTAAAAAGCGCCGTCACGAAATTCAATCGTGGCATGCTTTCCCGATACCGTATCTTGAGCAATGACGACATCGTTGGACATGGATTCCCGACCGATCCACGTGACCTGCTTCGTAATGGGGTAGCTATTTGAGCCAGACGCTCCCGAGTGGTCGTAGAGGGTTGCAGACGGTACAACCACATGCTGTGTGGCGGAGGGTTGCGAACGACGTAGCGCGACGATAGCGGCAAGCGCAGCGCCAAACGCAAGGACGCCGATCACACCGAGCAACCACAATGGCCAGGGCTCCGAGACTTTAACCACAATAGGCTCAGGTGTCGGGGCAGAGGTCGAAGGAGCCTGCGGAACCGCAGGTTGCGATTGTTCCACTTGGGGACTTGGCTTCACCGGGCGGGTGAGTTCGTCAATGCGCTCCCTGATCCGCTCGAACGTACCAGCGATGTCCTGAGCAGTCAGGACACGGTAGTAGTCACCTTCAGTAGTCTGCGCCACGGACTGAATGAGTTCGAAGTCTGCCGTGTCGGTGAGGGCGATGCCAAAAATGCGAATATTGGACTTCTTTGCCTCTTGGGCCAGTCCATCACGCAGCCAGCGTGCCCGTTCGACATCCTTGGTCGGGTTGCCAATGTCCACAATGCCATCGGTGAGGAAGATGATGACCGGTTGAGCATTGGGTCGTTTATGGGAGCGCAGTTCGTAGAGTGCCCGCTCAATACCAGCCGGGATATCGGTCCGCTGGCCACGGTAGTTGATGCGAGAGAGGCTCCTGTCGACTTGCTCCTTAAAATCCGGTGCATTTGCCTCCGTGAGCCCTAACAGCACCTCCGCCGTCTCGTCAAAGCGGATGATCCCCAGCCGCGACTCCGGGGTCAGGTGGGAAGCAAAGGTCGAGACCACCTCGCGCATACGGAACTTCGGGTCGTTGGTCCTCATACTGCCGGAGTTATCGAGCACGGCCACGGCATCTACTGCGGTCGGTGACGGTAGCGCAGGCTCCTCTACTTTTTGTACTTCAGCAGGAGTAGTGGTTGGGTTAGCCGGTTCTTCCGTAGGCTGGGCAGAGGCCACACGGAACATTACAACCAACTGGGCTGCAAACAGGGCTGTCAAAAATCGTCCTCGTCGCATGAGACTCCCTCCTTCCGTTTCTACAGCCCTATACGTTGCTGATGTCGAATTACAGCGCACCAAAAGATTCCGCTGGATACATGACAAATTCCTGTCGAAGCTGTCTATTCAGAAACCAAGATTTTGTTATGCACCCGATGCCTCTCCTTCATGTATTGCCTGCCGACCGCGTCGGTCATAGAGATGAATCTGCTGCGTTCGGCAGTCCCATAGCCTACTTGTCAACTGCCCACTCCTAATCAATCTCCCACAGCCGCACGGTCTGAGCATTACTCCCCCGAGACCACATAGCGCCCATCGGGAGAGAAACGTCCGTACTCGACCCTGCCGATGTGGTCCGTTAAGGTGCGCAGGAGAGCTGACCAATAGGACGCTTCGGATCTTCACGAGCCCTTTTGAAATGGGTGTAATTTTGTCCTGATGTAGCGAGACGCAGAACAGAAGCAGTAAAATCGGCCCTCCGTGCAAACTACAGACGGGTGTGTGGTGGCGACCAGACACC
>JACQEL010000561.1 GCA_016200595.1 Deltaproteobacteria bacterium | reverse complement strand
CTAGAAATTGATTATCGCACCAAAGGCCCTGCTTACTTTAGTCGGATCCTTCGCCGCGCACACGTTCTGTCACAGGATGAATTGACCGCTCTTGTTGGCGAGGCTGTAGACAAAGGTACACTTTCTGACGAACAGGCTGATGAGATCTACCAAGCCGATGTTATCGTGCGCGGGCGACGTCGAGAGGATAGCGCAGAAGTCTATCTCATCGTGGAGGTTTCCTGGGGTGTTGGCACGAGCGATGTCGAGCGCGCTACTCGGAGAGCGGCTTTTCTTGCTCGTGCCGGCGTGACAACTATTCCCGTAGTCGCAGGCCAGTGGGTCACACCTGAAGCGGGCTGGTTAGCTCATCGGAGCCAGACTTGGCAGGTCACCGACGGAAGCGCCATTCCGCCGGAGCCGCCTGCTGTTCTATCGTCTTAACGACCTTTTGCTGAATTTTCTCTATTCACGAGCGCATACCTAACCGCTCTTCAAGGTGTTGCACACGAGTTTCTAGATTGTGTCTCGACCAGAAAGTTCTTGGTTTTCAATAGCGCTTTTTTCAGGTACAGACCTTTTCGACAATCTCGTTAGGCTGCACGCTTATTTGTTGACACGCTCAGATGCCGAACCAAGTCGCGTCTATTAACACCCAGTCTCAAGAGTGCACGGATCAGTAAGTCAATGCTCACGGAGGGGTCACCTCCCTCCATCTTGGCGACTCGTGATTGACTAGACCCAAGCCTCTCGCCTAACTCTTCTTGAGTCATCTTGCGGCGCATTCTTTCGGCCTTTACCGCCCGTGCAAGGTCAAGCTTCAACTCGATCAGCGCCGCCTCTTCATCAGTCAGTTCCAGAAACTCACTGGTCGTGCCTACTCTCCAGCCCGCTGCTTCCAGTCGTTTTCTCTTCTCTGGTTTCATCGTCGGCTCCGTGTACGAATTACATCTGATGGGGCAGTCGGCTCGGCTACGCAGCCCTTAGAATAAACCCTCCTGTCTTCTAAGACTCCGCTTAAGCCTCAACCTCGACCTTCTCGTAAACTTCGGCCAGCGCTAAGGCACAGTTGATCGAGGGCAACTGGACGGCATCGTGTAGGTCACTGGTCTCGGAGAGCAGCCATTGGTTGTCTGGCTGGCGCACGAAGTGCTCCACGTGAGGTTTCTCCTGCGAAATCAACACATACTCAGCCACAGAGGAGAGCTTGCGATAGTGCGCAAACTTGTCACCCCGGTCGTAGGCTTCGGTGGAAGGAGACAACACCTCAATAATTACAGCCGGGTTCAGTAAGGTATCCTTTTGTTCGTCATCAAACTGGGGTTTGCCACATAGAGCCACAATATCCGGGTAGGTGTACAAGCCGGTGGGGTTCACCTTCACGCGCATATCGCTCGCGTAGACTCTGCACGGACGATTCCTTAATTGGGCATGCAACGTAGCAAAGACATTTCCCACAATCAAATTATGCCGCTCGCTCGCGCCAGACATAGCAAAGATTTCACCGGCGAAATATTCGCTTCTGTATTCGGCCTTACGCTCAAGCGCCAGATATTCTTCCGGAGTGTAAAGGGACTTCGGTTGCAATGACATTCCTACCTCCGTCGGGAACCCGTGCTTGTTGGTCTAGCCAAGTCTGCGGAAAGGAGCAAGAGCCGGAGAGGCCGCCCCGGTTCACTATAGTCGAGGAGCGTTCAGGAAACTTGGAAAAGTAATTGGGAGAAAACGGTCCATGCAGAGCGATGACACCCTCTACCTCATCTGCGTAGCGGTTCACAGATCATATCGCGGCTCTTGACTGAAGCAATTGACGGCGTTTCTCTAAAGCCTCTGCTACCTCTGAAAGACCAGCACGGCGGGCAAGTAAAGCTGCGCGATGAAGGGTTTCGTCGTTGAGTTCGTCTGGAGAGCGTTCGTGCGTGTAAGGGTAAAGTTCGTCCGCTGGCTTGATCTGGATCGCTGGATAGCCGAATTGGTCTCCAGTGATATCGAGGTCAAGAAGCTGACTGTCAACCTGAATGCGATTGAACCAGTGGCTTATTCCCTTAATGCTCGTGCTGACAAGAACGCCGCCCAACGTTTTCCAGACGATTGCCGACGCAGCAGCGCAATGACCAGCGCTAGGTACGTCGCTTTGCACCCCGTTCAGCGCCGTGTCGAGAGAAAAACGCTTATCAAGCCTCGTACGAAGCGCTAACAGTTCTGCTCTTAGCTTCTCCACGTCGATCTTTTTTTTCCTTCAATCTTTGCCGTCATCCTAGCAGAGGAGAGAGGTACGAGTCAGAGACAGTCTCAGGCAGTTCGGCTGCGCGCAGCAACATCATACTCTGGGAAAGTGTCAAGTACCGGTACCCGACACCTATTGGATAACCCCATTCCAGTGCGCGGCCATACACTTTGAATGGCAATAGCTTTGGGATCTCGATCAGGTTGTCTATCACGAACAACGCTCTTATGCCGTTTTGGCTGTCCCAGAATAAATCAAAATCCGCCTTCGCTGGCGGGTTAATCGTACTTTCGCGGTAGGTCACCCAAATACGCTCTCGTTCGATCAGGCGCTCCGTGGGATCAACAGTTTGCTTGTGTCCCGAAACAAACTGACTTTCGCGAAAGGAGGCGAGCAAGCGCAGGTTCTTGTCCGAGTGGATGAACACTGGTGCTCGCAAAGGAAGCACGGGGGGCGAATCATAGAGCAGAAACGCCAAGGGCGCACGGCGCCCTTGCCAATTCTTTAGAAAGTAGTCTGCGAATACTGCATCACATTTGGTCCATAAACCAAACGGGGCATCTGCCAATGGGATCTCACCACCGAAAACACGACGGAACAGGATCTCCAAGACTCTCTCATCATGAGGAGTAAGCACGCGAACTGTCTGAAGTGACTGACCTAGGTTTGCACCAAACTTGATAGGTTTACGACTGTCGAACTCGAAGGCACGAAGCAGACTTTCTGCGGGAAACTTCTTGCTTAAATCGTGACTGCGAACACGATCGGCAATAACAGCAAATTCGCCAAACGTACGAGCTAAAGGGGCATCGGATGGGTTTCGTCTGCGTGTGGCAACATGAAGCACACCCACAAAGTAGTATTGCTGGTCTTCTGGACAGCGTGACACAAGCCACAAGCGGTCATCAGTATCGAGTAAATGTAACCGCTCTTGTTTAGAGTTAAACGTCAAAGGATCAACAGCAAAGAAACCTCGCCCATCCAGTCCATTTCTGTAGTTATCCCATTGAATGAAGGCGATTGCACTGGCCATGTAAGGACTTCCTCTCCCACTAACAACTCAATCCTACCGTTTCGAGTTCTAGAAAGAGCAGGATATCCT
>JACQEL010000633.1 GCA_016200595.1 Deltaproteobacteria bacterium | reverse complement strand
TATGCTCTGACTCGTTGATCAGTTACCGAGAAAGGGAAAGGGTATGAGCACGGTCACGATTTCGATGCCGGAGTCCTTACGGAAGTTTGTCGATGTCCAGATGAAACGGCAAGGCTTTGGCAATGTCAGTGAGTATTTTCGCGCCCTGGTGCGGGAACAGCAGGCTAAGGAAGCAGACAGCCAGCTAGAAGAACTGCTCTTGGAGGGACTGGAGTCCGGGGAGGATATCGAGGTCACCCCGGAATTCTGGAAAGACTTGAAAGCCGAAGCTGTCGCGCTCCTGAAGAAGCATCCGCCGAAACTCCGGCAGAGGCGGAAGAAGTGACACGCCGGAGGTTAATTGTCCGGTCTGCCGCGCGCACCGATATTTTGCGGTATGTCCGTTACCTGTTGGAGCATGACGCCCGCGCAGCAGCGGAACGCTTTCCTGACGCCGTTGATCACGCGCTCGAACGCCTCCTGGATATGCCAGGCATAGGGGTGCTGCAAGCCTTCACGCATCCCCAACACTCCAAAAGAAACCTCCGGCACATTTTCTCACTCAAGAGCAGGAAGGTGCACTGACAGAGCAAGGGGGATGAGGAGAAGGAATTCACAATTCAAGGCCTGGCCCCTTTTCCTCGCGTGCACGGCGCGGTGCGCACGGAATTTTCGCCGGTGCTCTACCATCTCTTTGCTAACTACGTGGCGTCCTACGTTGCCGTACGGTTAGGGAGGGCGTTGTTCCAAAGTGACTGTCCCGAATTGCTCCAGTCGGCGGACGAGTACTACGACCGCCTGCAACGATACTCGGCTCACTAAGCGAGTCAGTCGCAGTTATTTCCCTCACTCAAGAACGTCCCCTATACTCGCGCGGCCGCCAGGTGGCGGCTGATTGGGAGCAGCTTTGCGCCGATGTCAAACCCGAATTTCCCTGCAACGTCCCCTAAATCCTGGGGTGGGATGGTGAAGCGAGGGTTGCGGAACGCGGGGTAGAGAACTAGGGTCAGGTCTTGCAATCACGCAGTGTAACTTTACCAAGGGTCAGGGGTGAGTTCTCAGCATGACAATATGACCTTCATCCCACTTCGGTTCCCGACTGACCACTGCGCCGGTCTCGCTGCCCAAGGGTTTTCTCGCCGGCCCGAGGGGCTGCGGCCCCCCAAAGCCTTGGATACCATATCACAGTACAGCTCTACGTAATTGCCATCGGGGGCGAAGACGTACACGGTCCACATCACGGGGTAAACCCAACTTCCTGATACGGCTCGCCCGGTTTGTGTGGGCTGACGCGGATAGTGACTTTGCGGTCCAGCCGTTTGAGAAAATCGAGCAATTTGTCGGTGGTAAAGCGGCTAAAATGGCCGTTCATTAGGTGGGAGACCTCCGGTTGGGCAATACCGAGCAGAGCGGAAATCTCGCGCTGTTTGAACTGCTTGTCTTTGAGGAGGGTATAGACATGGAACCCCATTTGCGCCCGGGTGAAAAGCTCGTCGGCATTCTCTAGCCCTAAATCGGCAAACACATTGCCCGAGCCTTCTTCACACTCACTGTGTCTCTGGTTTTTCTTGCCCCTGCTTTGCCAGCTCCTTTGCTGCCGCGTAACGCTGCTTAATCAAGTCTACGTCCTGCTTTGAGGTTCCCCGACCCGATGCCCCCGGGGTGCTGCCCCAGGCCGGTGCCTGGGGCACGAGCCGGATTGCGGCGCGGCAACGGGTCTGTCGTCTGCACCCGTCTGCGCCCGGCCTCATTGACTCTTGCTCTGCTTGACGTGCGTCTGGTGGCTGCGTGCCTGAGTGAACTCGCGCATGGCAACGGCGACATCGCGCCCTTCAGCCTCAGCGGAGCGCTTGCTCGCGAACCACTGCTCGACGACTTCCCGCGCTTCCTCGGAGTGCTCGTTCCAGGTCGGGTCGAGCGTTGCGGTCAGCTCGAGCCGGATGCCGTTCACTGGATCGAAGAAATAAATGCTGTAGATGATGCCGTGGTCGACCCGGAGTACATCTAGACCGTTGGCCTTGAGCCAGTCGTACCAGCGGTCGACCTCGTCTCGCGTCGGCACTTCGAGTGCGACATGATTGAAGGTCTTGTGCGCCGGGTGCTCGGTCGGCGGCATCTTGGGAACGCCAGGGGATTCGAAGAACGCCAGACACGCGCCGTCACCCATGCGGAAGAACGTATGCAGGTACGGATACAGCTCGCCCGTGGAGGGGATGCGGTCGTCGACGACGGCGCCGACGAGTGGCATGCCCAGGACACGGGTGTAGAAGTCGATCGTCGCCTGCGTGTCGTGCGTGGTGTAGGCGAGATGATGATGATTCGACGGTATGCCAGGTAGGACGGGCCGCGCCGCCGTAACCGGTGCGAGCGCGGACTGCTCAGGCACTTGGATAGTAGACATGTGACGCCTCCTTATGTGGTCATCTTCTCAAGGTTGCAACTCGCGTTTGGACATTTCCCCATGGTAACCGTTACGACAAGCCGTAGCAGCGAGCGGCATTCGCCCCCATAATCTTTTGCCGCGAGTCTTCGGGCAGCGCGGCACAATGTTCGCGCAATTCCTCTACGGCGCCCGGGAATTGGCAGTCATAGTGCGGGTAATCAGATGCCCACATCAGGTACTCCACCACGCCGAGGGCGGTCGCGGCCTTCAGCGCCAGATCGTCCGGCTCGCACGCGCAGAAGCATTGCCGCCGAAAATACTCACTCGGTTTCAGCTTGGCCTGCGGGACCATGTAGCCGATCTTGTCGTGGAATTCGTCTAGCCGCGCCAGCCAGTACGGAATCCAGCCGCCGCCCGCTTCGAGGAACGCGACTCGCAGCCGCGGGAAGCGATCGAGCACCCCACCGCAGATCATGTCCATGCAGGCCATCTGTTGTTCCAATGGATGGGAAATGATCATGCGCTGGAAAAAATCATGGTAGCGGTCGAATCCCGCCGTCGGCATATCCCCAGTGACAGCGGCGTGGAGCGCGATCGTGCAGTTCAGCTCCTGCGCCTCAGCCCAGAATGGCTCGTATGCCGGATCACTGAGGCGGCGATTGTTATACGGATTTGAGCGGACGAGTACCGCTCTGACGCCCTGCTCCTTGACCACTCGGCGCATTTCCACGATCGCCGCCTCGACGTCGTGAAGCGGTACCGGCGCGACACTATAGAGCCGGTCGGGAGCCACGCGGCAGAAATCTGCCATCCAGTTATTGTAGGCGCGGCACGCCGCAGCCGAGAGCTCGGGGTCCTTGATCGCGACAAAGCCGATGCCGATAGACGGGAAAAGCACGGAAACGTCTATGCCCTCCGAGTCCATGTCCTGGAGGCGGGCATGCGGATCGTAGCTACCGGGGCGCAGGTCGTCCCACGAAAGTCTGCGCGCCAGTTCCGGAGCGGCCAAGCCCCCTGGTATGCACATCGCGGCCGGCGCGTAGATACTGTTTGTGTTGATCTTGTCTCCGACCGCGATCCGATCGATACCGTCGGAGTCTTTGGCGATGCGTGGCAGCCGGTCACGAAACTTGGGTTCGAGGTAGTCCTGCCAGAACGTGCGGGGTTCAACGATATGCCCATCCGCGTCGATGATCTTCGTCATTGTCGGCCCTCCTTTGCCTAGACTGTGAGGCTCAAACTACACCTCAGAATTGAACTGCGCTATGCTTTAGAACAGCGGGTCACCGGATTCCAGCCCCAGCAGCAGACGACCCGCTGGCCGATACATCTTGGGGTGTACAATCCCATGTTGACACGCTGTGAGAATATCTCGCATCAGCCGGTCCAGCGGATGACTCCGATAGATGGCGCTCGTCGCCGCCAGATCATACATCGAGGCAACCACCTCCTTGGCCACCCGGTGCACGTCGATGAGCATGATCCGATACAGCGCGCGCTGGCGTGGCGAGGGCTTCTCGCTGCGACCGAGCGTCTCCCAGAGATCTGTCAGGCTGGAGTAGACAAAGCTCCGCGCCGCCGCCAGGGCTCCTTCTGCCACCGCGATGATTTCATGGACGCGCGATTCCTCGCGTAACAGACGCGCGCCGAAGAGTTTGTGGGGATCTGGCATCAACTCTTTCTGGCTCGCCAATTCTATAACGGCATCAATTGCCGCACGTGCGATCCCGAGCGGCACCCCGGCATGTGTCACCAGAAAGAGCGGCGGAAAACGATACAGGGTACCGGAACACTGCGGACGCTCGGCGAAGCTCCAACTCTCTTCAAATGGGACGAAGACGTCCTCGACGGCAAAATCATGGCTTCCGGTGCCAGCGAGGCCGGTCGTATACCAGGTGTCGAGAATCTTGCACGCTGCGGGCGGAAACGTCATGACGCGAATTTCCGGCCGCCCAGGGGCCAGTTGGCGTGGTTTGCCCCCTGCGAAGACGACACATCCCCCGGCGATGAGCGAGGCGTGTTGACAGCCGCTGCCGAACCGGTAGCGACCAGTAACGCGATAGCCGCCGTCAACTTGCTCGGCCCGCCCGACTGGCACGACCTGGCCAGCAAGCGAGAAATCGGCCGAGCTACACAACCGTTGGGCGACCGCGGGCGCCAGGAACGCGCTGGCAAAACTACCTGCTGACGAGATCATGGCGCACCAGCCGACCGAACCATCCATCCGCGAGAGTTCTTCCACCACTCTGACCTGTGTCATGGGATCGAGTTCAAGGCCCCCATACGCGTGCGGCACCGCCAAGCGGAACGCGCCCAGCGCTCTGAGGGCATCAACGACTTGCGGGGCCAACCGTCGTTCCGCCTCCATCACACTGCGGGATTCCTGGATCAGCGGAGCCAAGGCTTGCGTGGCTGTCACAATATCGTTCGCGGCTTGAGACATAGGCTGTATTGCCATGAATGAACCTCCTTCTCACTCTTGCGTTCCGTCCCTTAGATCTGCAACAAACTTCCTGACTTCTGAGTACGCATCTTTGCGCGGTTCGACAAGCCAACCCGGATCGTGGTAAACGATCTGGGTAAGCGTCAAGATATTCCAACGCTCGTATTAAGGAGTCGTTGCCTCGGAATACGGGAGGAGAAGATAATGCTGAACATGTTTGTTGGTCTTCTCATTGCTGTTGGGTTCTGCCTCGTGGGGATGGTGCGCGAGGTCCGGGCTTTGAGCGAGGCGGCCAAAACCAAACTCCACACTGAAAAAGAAATCTACATTGCCACCCAGCGTGCTAATGGTGAGTGGAGCACGGCAGTACCCGTGTGGTTTATCTACGACGGGGAAGCCATCTATTTGACGACTGCTCCCACGTCCTATAAGGCACGCCGGATCAAGCGCAGCCGCCCGGTGCGCATCTGGGTGGGAAGCAAAGAGGGACCGTCGTTTACCGGCAAGGCCGAAATTATCGAAGATCTGGCTCTAGTCGAACGCATGGGCAACGCGTACCAACAGAAATACTGGATCGCTTGGCTTGGGTTCTTCCGTCCGCGTGCTAGTCGCGTGGCAGCGGGGAAGACGATGGCCATTAAGGTGACGCCACTTAATGAATCTCTGGCAGATGCCCCTGCGGAGTAAGGTTCTGGTGCAAATCGCCGAGAGAAGGCGAGCGAGGCGCGCTTCAACATGTTTCTCAAGCTGCCAACCTTTCATTTTTGTCATGGTGTAGGTATTTTGATCCATGATGAGGCCGCGGGGAGAAAGGGAGCGGTCCATCCTATAACAACCCGACAAGTTCAAGGACCTGAAATTCAAAGATATAAAGTGAGGAAAGCTATGGCACATGCTCAACCAACTACACCAGCGACCGAGACCGGAGCGGTCGACCACTTTGACGCGATTGTGATCGGCGCCGGCGTGTCCGGCTTGTATCAACTGTACCGCCTACGACAGCTCGGCCTCTCCGTGCGCTGCTACGAGGATGGCAGCGGCGTGGGCGGCACCTGGTATTGGAACCGCTACCCCGGCTGCCGCTTCGATTCCGAGAGTGAAACCTACGGCTACTCGTTCTCGGAGGAACTCTTGCAAGAGTGGGACTGGAAGGAGCATTTCTCCGGTCAGCCCGAGAACGAGCGCTACCTCAATTATGTGGCCGACAAGTTTGACCTGCGCCGCGACATCCAATTTAATGCGCGGGTTAAATCGGCGGTCTACGACGAGAAGGAGAATCGCTGGGAGGTCCAGTTAGAGAGTGGCCAGCGGGCCCGGGCGCAATTTCTCATCACGGCGGTGGGCATCTTGTCCGCCCGTTACACGCCTCCGTTTGCGGGCATCGACAGCTTTAAGGGCGACTCTTATCACACCTCCCGGTGGCCGAAGGAAAAGGTGGACTTCACCGGCAAGCGCGTGGCGGTCATCGGCACGGGCGCCACCGCCGTGCAGCTCATCCCGATCATCGCCAAAGAAGTCGGTCATCTCACGGTCTTCCAACGCACGCCGAATTACTGTGCGCCGTTGCGCAATGGGCTGGTGACCCCAGAGGCCCAGAAGAAATTCAAGGCCAGCTACCCGGAAATCCACAAAAGATGTCGCGAAACCCCGGCCGGCTTTCTGCACGACTTCGACCCGCGTAATACCTTGGAGGTCCCGCGAGAAGAGCGACTGGCGCTGTACGAAGAGTTGTGGGCGCAACCCGGGTTCAGGAAATGGTTGGGCAATTTCCACGACATTATGACCAACCGGGAGGCCAACGAGGACTTTGCTGAGTTTGTCCGCAACAAGATCCGTGCGCGCGTCAAGGATCCGGTGGTGGCGGAAAAGTTGGCGCCCAAGGACCATCCGT
>JACQEL010000632.1 GCA_016200595.1 Deltaproteobacteria bacterium | reverse complement strand
TGGGGTCGCCTTTTTGCTGGATCATCGTCATCTTTGGCTCCGTTCGGCGCGCCAGCATGCGCTTTTACGGATACGGAGCGAAGTCATCAAAGCCTGTCGGGATTATTTCGACGGACAGGGCTTTACCCTGCTCGATGCGCCGATTTTCACACCGGCGGCGTGTGAAGGCACGACCACGCTGTTTCCGGTCGATTACTTTGGCGATACGGTCTACCTCACCCAGAGCGGACAACTCTATATGGAGGCTGGGGCTCTCGCCTTTGGCAAGGTCTACTGCTTCGGCCCGACCTTCCGGGCAGAGAAATCGAAGACTCGTCGCCATCTCACCGAGTTTTGGATGATCGAGCCCGAGGTCGCCTATTGCGACCTCAACGGCGACATGGATCTGGCTGAAGACTTTATTGCATACGTGGTGCAACAGGTGCTGACGAACCGCCGTACTGAACTGGCGTCTCTGGAGCGTGACGTCAGTAAGCTGGCACACGTGAAAAAGCCGTTTCCGCGTATCAGCTATGGTGAAGCTATTGAGCTGTTACAAAAGAAAGGAGTCGAGATCCAATGGGGGGCGGACTTCGGCGGAGACGAAGAAACGCTGATTTCCGAAGCGTTTGATCGACCGGTGATCATCCACCGCTATCCCGTCGAGAACAAAGCCTTTTACATGAAGGCTGATCCTGCCGACCCACGCGTCGCGTTGTGCATGGATGTATTAGGACCAGAGGGGTATGGTGAGATTATCGGTGGTGGCCAGCGCGAAGATGACCTCACACTCCTGCAACAAAAGATTCGTGCTCACAACCTCCCAGAAGAAGCGTTCTCTTGGTATGTGGATCTCCGGCGTTACGGCTCGGTCCCGCACGCGGGGTTCGGCATGGGCATCGAACGTATGGTGACCTGGCTCTGCGGGTTGCACCACGTGCGCGAGGCGATTCCCTTTCCGCGCATGTTGGAGCGCGTGACTCCCTAAAGAGGGGGCGAAAGCCTGCCATAGCCTGATCTCTACCCTGATCTGTCTGTGCCTTGACCTGCTGATTTTCTTCTATATTGACGAGCCCTCGAATTGATGGCTCAATAATCTGCGCTACTGAGTAAGGAGGTGCAGATCAATGAAGAGAGTTGTGTTTATTCTTTGCTGTGTGACGTTGGCCCTGGCGCTCAGGCTGCCCGAAGCTTTCGCCCATGGAGGATTTGGGCTTAGCAGCGGCGCTCATTCGGGTTCTCTCAGCAGCGGCACTCATTCGGGTTCTTTCCGGGGGTATAAGATCAACAGCGCCAGCAAAATTCTCGACAAGGAGAGCAATCCTACCAGTGCGCATTCTGCCAAACAAACCAGCAAGCAGGAAGAAAAAGCAGCGACGCGTCAGGCTACCCGTA
The DNA here is from genome assembly GCA_016200595.1 of Deltaproteobacteria bacterium. Lineage (GTDB taxonomy): Bacteria > Desulfobacterota > Binatia > Bin18 > Bin18 > JACQEL01. The sequence continues at coordinate 11,172 of JACQEL010000632.1, read as the reverse complement.
GCAGTAGGCAGCAGGAGAATGCCTCTTTCCGTGACCTCAAAATAGGTGGGAAATATGAAGAAAGGGCCACTACGGAGGCTGTTAAGCAAGACAGTAAGGTGGAAGATAAAATAGGGAAAAGAGCAGCGTCACGTGCTACCAAGGAGGACATGAAGGAAGACGCAAAAGCAAACAAAGGCGGACAAGTACACAACTAAGGAGAGTAGTTTTTCAGCACCTCCGGCCAAACCTCTTCTTCGTGGAAGAGTTTAGCGGGGCTGCGTAAGGCAGTAGGGTAGGCAGTGTCCCACCGTTCTCGGACCGCACTGGTTGTTACAGGGCTCTTCATTGCTGCTGGAGCCGTGGCCTTTCCGTTTCTTTCCTCCCTCCTCACCACTTGCAGCTCCGAGGTAAGAGGTAATCTCTCAAGAGGTAAACATGGAAATTCATGAACTGGTGATCGAGATGAAATTACTCGAACGCCGCCTGACCCTGTATGAAGAGAAGTACGGCATCCTCAGCGAAGACTTCTATGGGGCACTCATATCAGGTCAGTTAGTACGCTACGACGAGCATGACGAAACCCGCAGTGACTTTAGCCGGTGGAAGGGCATCTACGAAACCTGGCTGCGGCGCAAACAAGCCTACTCCGCACAAATCAAACAGCGAGCTGTGGCTGAAACGTTGCGCTATCAGCCCCTGTCTTGACCATGAGCGAGAATCCCCTGCAATCACTCGTTGCCTACAGTCGTTTCGTTGCTGAATTGCTCGATCGTCCCACTGTCCAGCGGTCCACTGTTGCGGTGTGGTCCGCCAGTCCCTACACCGGTATTGCTGAAGGGGAAGTGCTGTTTCTACGCGGCTTCCGGCTGCGGCTGAGAGAAGAGCTGGATTTCAACGCCTGCTTGATCACCTCATATGGGTACGAGGTTTATGAGGGTGACGAGCGATTGTATTGGTACGATGACTTTCCTCATCCGCATGACCCGGTATTGGCAGTCACCTTCCCTCATCACAAGCATGTTCCGCCCGACATAAGACGCAATCGTGTGCCTGCGCCGGAGATGAGCTTCACCAGCCCGAATCTGCTTCGGCTTACTCAAGAGATTGAAGAGCTTGCGGTTGACAAATGAGAGGAGCCGGCAGGATAATCGCCGCTATGGCAGAGAGCCCGGCAAAGACGGCGGCAGAGACCCGCAAGCTGGCCGCCATCATGTTCACCGACATCGTGGGCTTCAGCCGCCAGATGGGGACCGATGAAGCTCGTACGCTGCGGGTGCTCGCAGTCCATAACCAAGTCATCCAGCAAGCCGTAGCCGAGCATCACGGCCAGGTCATCAAGACCATGGGCGACGGGTTCTTGCTGGACTTTCCCTCAGTCGTCAACGCTGTGCAGTGCGCCAAACATGTGCAAGCGCAATTCCGTGCTTACAATGCCGAGAAAGAATCAGCCGAGCAGATTCACGTCCGCATTGGCATTCATCTGGGTGACATCATCCAACAGAACGGGGATGTGCTAGGCGATGGGGTTAATGTGGCCTCCCGGCTGCAAGCCTTAGCCGAGCCGGATACCATCTGCATCTCGCAGGCTGTGTACAAAGAGATCGAGAAGAAGCTGCCCCTGGACACGGTTATCGCTCTGGGAAAACCCAAGCTAAAGAACATTGTCCAGCGAGAACCGGTGTACGCTCTGCTACCTGAGCCGCCTAAGGGCCTCCGCCGGACGTTGCAAGTCCAGCGGGTAAAGCTCAAACACAAGAAGCGGACCTGGCAAGGGGTAGCTGTGGTGCTGTCACTGGTCGTAGTGAGTACCGCAGCTATACTCCTTAAGGACCGGTATTTTCCTGCCTCCGCAGGGCTTCCTTTGCCTGACAAACCCTCGATTGTGGTGCTGCCCTTCGCCAACATGGGCAATGATCCCTCCCAAGACTACTTCAGCGAGGGCATCACTGAAGACATCACGACCGACCTCTCCAAAATCTCCAGTCTCTTTGTCATCTCCCGCAACTCGGCGTTTACCTACAAAGGCAAGGCTATGAAGGTACAAGACATCAGCCGGGAACTGGGGGTGCGGTATGTGGTGGAAGGCAGTGTGCGGCGGAGTGAGAGCCAAGTCCGCATCACGGCGCAGTTGATCGATGCGCTCCAGGGGCAGCATCTGTGGAGCGAGCGCTATGACCGCCCGCTGCAAGATATATTCGCCCTGCAAGATGAGATCCGGCAGCAGATCGTGTTTGCGCTGAAAGTGAATCTCGCGCCAGAAGAGCAGGAACGGTTTAAGCGCGCCCCCACCAACAACTTGGAAGCTTACGATTATTACCTGCGCGGGTGGCAGCTCTTGTGGCGCACGACGAGAGAGACGAATCTCCAGGCGCGGCAGCTGTTTGAGAAAGCGATTGAGCTGGACCCGCAGTATGCCGCGGCATATGCCGGCCTGAGCTTTACGTACTGGATGGAGTGGTTCTCGCAATGGAGTGCGGACCCGCAGAATCTGAAGCGCGCTACTGAGATAGCCCAACAGGCCGTCGTCCTGGATGACACTCTGCCCGGCCCCCACTTAGTATTGGGCTTCGTCAAGCTGTGGCAGAGGCAGTATGAACAGGCCACGGCTGAGATGGAACGTGCCATCGCCCTCGATCCCAATAATGCTGGTGGCTATGACAGTCTGACCTTTCTATTGATTGCTGTGGGACGGTATGAGGAAGCTATCGAGGCGGCAAAGAAGGCTATACGCCTCGATCCCCATCAGTGGCAGCACTTCAACGCCTTAGGTCAGGCCTACCTCAATGCAGGACGGTATGAGGAGGCGATGGCTGCGCTCAAGCGAGTCCTGACCTACAACCCCGATTATTGGGCTGCTCACTGGGGATTGGCAATTATCTACAGTGAGTCCGGGCGGGAAGGGGAGGCCAAGGCTGAGGGGGCAGAAATGCTGCGGATCATGCCGCAGTTTACCGTGGAGGGTTGGAAGCGGGTGGCTGGCTCCGCCATCAAAGATCCCGTAGTAACGGAGCGCTTCGCTACCGCACTGCGCAAGGCGGGATTGAAGTAAAGATCAAAGATCAGCCACGAGTTGCCATCCAGGCGCAGGCAAAAGCGCAAAGCTGACCGGCCACACAATGGCTCTTCAACAAGAAAGAGCCATTGTGCACGCAGAACGACACCCGTTCACATCACCGGAAACCGCTCCACCTGCCGCACTGTACGAAAACAGCAATCGCTCACTCAACGGTTGGCTTGACATCCGGCTCGATCTGATAGCCGTCAGCAATCCGGTTCATCCCATTGAACAGTTCCGTCACCGCAATCACTTCCCCGAGTCCTTCGTTATCGAGACCCAGCCGCAACACGGCGGCTGCGTGCGAGTTAATTCAATACTCGCACCCGTTGGTGACCGATACCGCCAGGGCAATGATCTCCTTGGTCAGCATGTCCAGCTTGCCCGGTCGCATGATGGTCTTGAGTTTCTGCCAGGTCACTTCTAGATGATCGGGATGATTGGCCAGCGCACGCCAGATATTCGGCACCCGCTCAATCCCTTTGGTCAGCTTGATGTCGTCGAAGATGGCTTTTACCTTGGCAGTGGCTTGGGCTTCGTCGATGAGTTTCACCAGAGCCATAAATCCTCCTTGCAAATGCGGATTGTGGATTGCGGAATTGAAGACATACCACAATTTGACACGTCTTTCTTCCTTGACGACCTCGTTGTCAGGGGTTGCCTGGGAATGCAACCCCCAGGTGCGGCAGAGCCGCGACCACACGGCATACCCAGGCGGAGCCTGGGTATGAGAAAGCCCTCAAGTTTAGAGATTGACAGAGTACTAAACCAAGATGCATGAGGTTGGTACACTCGGGGTAGCGTGCGCTGTGCGCACGTCTTCCCTGTACGCTGCTATTTTCGTGCGCGTAGCGCACGCTACAGCATGCAGGCTCGAATGCCTGAGTGTATGAACCTCTTGCCGTTCGGTTTAGTGCGTCATTCGCTGTGACCCATGCCGTCGCGGATTGCTCGCACGAGGGCGATGTTGTCCGCGTGCCCTGTGCGGTAGGCAGTCACCTTGCCACGCACGGGACGTCCGAGCAGGGAAAGGTCACCAAGCAGATCGAGCACTTTGTGGCGCACGAGTTCATCGGCAAAACGAAGCGGTGGGTTGATCACACCCTGTTCGCCGATCAAAATGCAGTTATGCAAACGCCCGCCGTTGGCCAGGCCCATCTGCTCCAGGGCGTGAATCTCTTTGACGAAACCAAAAGTGCGGGCAGGGGCGATCTCCTCTCGATAGCTCTCGGCGTCACGATGAATATAGTGATACTCCTGGCGGCCCACCGGTTCCGGATAGACCAGGGTATAGTGTACCTCTAGACGCTCACACGGCTCGATGCAAAGAAACTTGCCGGTTGACAGTTCTCCCACACTATAAGATTGCTCGATGCCTAACTCCTCGACAGTCTCGTGCTGTTCGGTAATTCCGGCGCTCTCTAGCAACTGACAAAACTCCACCGCGGAACCGTCGAGAATGGGAATCTCTCCCTGCATCTTTACTAAGAGATTGGTAATGCCATACCCATGCAGAGCCGACAGCAAGTGCTCAACCGTCCTTGCGACTACCCCCTGATGGCAGAGGCTGGTCGCGTATCCAGTGGAATGCACATATTCGATCGTCGCCGGAATCGCAATCTCCGAGGAGAGCGCGCTGAAGATGATCCCACTAGCCGGTGGCAAGGGTTGCAGAATTACCCCGGTGCGGATGCCCGAATGCAAACCTTGGCCTTGGATCACCACGCTCCGTTTGATCGTGCGCGCCCGCAGCCGTGGATGAGCAGGCGCAGTGAGAGTCAGCGCTGCTGGTGGAGGAGAGAGCGCCTCTTCCTCGGTGTGACTCTGCAGTTCTCTCCCCATGGCCCGGTAGACCGAGCGGAGCAAGGTATCGAGAGAAAACGGTTTCTCAATGAAATCGGTGGCGCCCAGCTTGGTGGCGCGGACGGCCGTCTCGATCGTGCCATGCCCGGAGATGACAATAATAGGCAGCTCAGGTTCTTGCGCTTTGAGTTGTGCCAACAACTCGATGCCGCTCACCTGGGGCATCCAAATATCGAGGATCACTAAGTGTGGCCTTTGGGTAGCCACTAATTCGGGGACCTTGGTCCCTTCGTCGGTGTCAAGAACATGAAAACCCTCATCACTCAACACTCCGCGGAGGGTCGTGCGAATTTTTGCCTCATCGTCCACGACCAGAATCGTTCCATCCATACCATCCTCCCTATCTTTGCCCCCCGGTCCCGGTCAGCGGCAGCAGGGCTTGCTCAACTCCCATCCGCGCCCGTTGCTCACTCCGACGTACCGGTAACTCAATGATGAACCGGCTGCCTTGTGGCTCATTATCGCGGACCCGGATAAACGCCTGGTGATCGGCCACAATAGTCGCAACAATTGCTAATCCCAACCCCGTCCCTTCTTTCTTCGTAGAAAAATACGGCTCGAACAGCCGCGCTTTGACCTCAGAAGGAATACCACAGCCGGTGTCGGCGACCTCAAGCCGGGCAATCCCTAACGACCGTAAATAGCGCGTGGTGACCTCGATACGCCCAGGCGTGCCATTGGCCACCAGGCGGCAAGCCGCAATGGCATTGTCCAACAGATTACGGAGCACGCGTTTCATGCCCTCGCGGTCCAATTCCAAAAGGGGCAAAGTTTGATCGGCAGCGAACACAAAATCGAGGTCCTTGTGCGCCTCGGCAAAAAGTATGATCACTTCTTGCGCCAGCGCGTTCAGACTCTGCGGCAAATGATCGGCAGTCGGCAGGCGCGCAAAGACCGCAAACTCGTTGACCAATTTTTTGATTGCCTCTACTTCCTGAGCGATGCTTTGCACGCATTCGGCAAAAACCTCGCTGTTCTCCGTAATTTGCGGAGCAAAGCGTCGGTGCAAGCGTTGCGCGGCCAGTTGGATAGGAGTGAGGGGATTTTTAATTTCGTGGGCGATGCGCCGCGCCACTTCACGCCAGGCCTCCATCCGTTCGACCCGTACGATCTGGGTAACATCTTCAAAAAAGCAAACGAGGCCTAGGACCTCACCGCGGTCATCGGTCAACGAGGTACCGGACACCAGCAGAGAAAGGACTTGCCCTTCACGGCTTAAGCGGAATTGGCCCTGACTTCCCCTGATCTCCTCGTAGCCGGAGGATTGGAATGGCAAGAGATCGCGCACGACCCGTCGGACTTCATTGAACTCAGGTGCGGCAAACACTTCGCGATAATCACGCTCTCTCGCCTCAGCCGCGTGGATAGCCAGCAGTTGCTCCGCCGCCCGATTCATCGTGCTCAGCAGCCCAGAGCGATCAACCGACACTACGCCAGCATTGATGTTCGCCAGCAGGATCTCCATGTAACGCCGGCGGGCCTCGAGTTCCTGATGGCTCTGCTGCAATTCCTCAGTCATGTGATTGAACGCGGCCACCAAAGTTCCCACCTCGTCCTCGCCCTCGCCAGCAATACGGTGGGTCCAATGGCCCTGGGCGACTTCACGCGTGCCAACGGCGAGTTGCTGTAAAGGCACGATGATTTTTTTCGCCAGAAACAAACCAATCCAGATGGCCGAGAATACCGCCACCAAGGTCACCAGCGCCATCGTCATGGTGTAGTTATTCTTGATCGGCTGCTTGAGCACTTTGAGGTAGCGATACTCGCGAAAGGCGTTGGCCACTTGTGCACTTTGCTTTGCCACACTCTGCGGCACGAAGTATTCGACGACGACCGCGCCAATGACGTGATCGTGGGAGATGATGGGTATCCCACCGCTCACGACCTCAGCCTCGCCCGCCGGCTGGACCTCACGAACCTCTTCATTCCCTAACACTCGTTCGAGCAGGGTGGTGTTGGTGCTGCTCTGCCCACGCGCAGGCATACCGGTCTGCACGGCGCTGACTAACAAATCCCGCGCACTGGAGAAGATCTCCACCCGTCCGAGGTTCCACTCGTGTTGTTTCTCTTCGAGCAGTTCTTGCAGCGTCCGTTGTCGTCGTCGCTCGAGCAGTCCTTCCTCAGCAATCTCGGTGGCAAGCTGACGGCCATGAAAGAGCGCTTCGTCTGCGAGATGAGTGTAGAAGGCATTGACCGCCTCAAGCGAGCCTTCGAGGGCACTCTCGACCTGGACGGTAAACCAATTCTCGATCGATTTCGTCATGAAGCCGACACCGATGAGAAAGAGCAAAATAGCGGGAAAGAGTGAGATGGCCACGAAGGCCAGCACCAGACGTAAACGGAGATGCGAGCCCACAATCTTCCGCTGGCGTTCATAGAAAAGCTTGATGAGGTTACGGCCAACCAGGAAAACTAAGAGCACCAGGAGAATGATGTTCAGGTCAATCAGCAGCACGAAAATGACATTGTTGGCCAGGTTGTGGCCGTCGCTAAACTGCGGGAGGCGCGCCTGTAAGGAGGCGAACAGAAAGGCCCCGAGGGCGGTAGCGAGGATGAGGAGCCCTTCCCAACGCTGACGGCGCCGGTGCTCCCCAGGCGGATCGTTCTGCTTGCGGTTCTCCATGCTGCTTCTCTACTAACGCCGTAAGAGAAAAAAGAGCAGCGATAAAAGCACGCTGATCACTAAGCTGGTGGCCAGAGGAAAATAAAAGGAAAAATGCGGACGCTGAATGAAGATGTCGCCGGGGAGACGTCCGAGCCAAGGGATCTTCCCCCCCAGGGTCAGTAGTACCCCAACGAGGAGGATCAACCCGCCACACACGATGAGCGTTTTGCCGAGTTCTGTCATGGTCTCGCTCTCTTCACAGCAACTCGCCCTGGTCCCCACCGCCGGGCCGGGCGAGGCCGAAGTGCCGATACGCGCGCAGCGTCGCCATCCGCCCCCGGGGCGTGCGTTGGAGATAGCCTTCCTGGAGCAGGTAGGGTTCGTAGACGTCCTCGATCGTGCTTTTTTCCTCGCCAATGGCGGCGGCGATGGTTTCGACCCCGACCGGCCCGCCGGTGAATTTCTCGATGATGGTGAGCAAAATGGCCCGATCCATCTTGTCGAACCCCACTTCATCAATTTCGAGCAATGCCAAGGCCGTGCGCGCGCTCTCGCGCGTTACTACCGGGACCGCTTTGACTTGGGCAAAATCGCGCACTCGCCGTAACAAACGGTTAGCTATACGCGGAGTCCCGCGTGAACGGCGGGCAATCTCTTCCGTGCCGCTGGCATCAATTTCCACTTGCAGGATCTTGGCCGAGCGACGGATGATCTGTTCCAGTTCAGCCACCTGATAAAAATCCAGCCGGAAGGTCGAGCCAAAACGGTCGCGCAACGGCGAGGTGAGCAGTCCTTGGCGGGTGGTCGCGCCCACCAGGGTAAAGCGCTTCAAATCAAGCTTGATGGTGCGCGCCGAGGGGCCCTGGCCGACGACCAGATCGAGTTGGAAATCTTCCATAGCCGGATAGAGAAACTCCTCTATCACCCGGTTCAAGCGATGGATTTCATCGATGAACAAGACATCCCCAGCTTCCAGATTAGTGAGAATGGCCGCCAGGTCCCCAGGCCGCTCGATCACCGGGCCGGTCGTCGCGCGAATCTCCACGCCCATTTCCCGCGCAATGATATGGGCCAGAGACGTTTTGCCTAACCCTGGCGGACCACAGAAGAGCAAGTGGTCGAGCACATCGCCGCGCTGTTTGGCGGCATCGATAGCAATATGCAGATTCTGCTTGACCCCTTCCTGGCCGATATACTCATCGAGGTCACGCGGGCGCAGAGAGCCATCCAGGCGCTGCTCCTCTTGCCACACGCCCGTGGCGGCCGCCTCGGGCAGCACCTCCGGTGTGGGATCAGTTACTTCGTCAGTCTCAAGAGGCAGCTTTTTCTTCCGATTCATGCACTCAGGCTCCGCAGTGATTCGCGAATCAGGTCAGCGATAGCAGTAACCCCGCGCCGCAGCGCATCTCGTACCGTCTTTTCCGCGTCAGTCCGGCGATACCCCAGGTTGACCAGGGCGGAGACCGCTTCGGCCGACAGAGAGGTCGGTTCTCCGGGTATGCCGAGATGTCCGTTCTCCAGCGCGCCCACCTTTTCGCGCAGCTCGAGCACTAAACGTTCCGCGGTTTTTTTCCCTACCCCAGGAACCGCAACTAGCCGCGTCACGTCACTGGTGCGCAATGCCCCTTCCAGTTCGTCCACGGGAATACCAGAGAGAATGTTGAGCGCCAGACGCGGACCGATACCAGTGACACCTTTGAGCAGGAGGAAGGTCATTTTTTCTTTTTCTTCCACAAAACCATACAACTGCAGGGCGTCCTCACGCAGATGGGTATGCACATGCAGGGTGACCCGTTCGTGGAGGGCAGGCAAGCGGTAGAAAGTTTGTAGCGAGACCAATACTTGATAGCCAACGCCGCTGACGTCAACCACTAATTGGTCAGGGGTTTTTTCCTCCAGGAGACCAGAGAGACGGGCAATCATGATAAAAACGCTCAACACTCAGGCGAGGCACTTCACGCCTTGCCTCGACCTTTGGCGGAGGCCAAAAGTTGGGCAACCGTACTTTTGGCAAGTACGTTCCGCAACGAGCGGCGCTGCCCTTGCCCTTTGTATCTGAGCACTTTTCCCTGGCCTCCGACTTCTTGTATGCGCTCGGACAGCCGCGACGTATTGAGGTGACAGATAGCCGCAGCCAGGGCGTCAGTCGCATCTTGGCTGACCGGCGGTCCTAAAGTTTCTGCTACTTTGCTGCCGAGGAAGGCAAAGACCGCTTTTTGCACCTGGCTTTTTTCTGCTCGGCCGTAGCCGACGACTGCGGTTTTGATTTCCGTTGGGTTGTACTCAGCAATGCGCAGCCCTGCCTGCGTGGCGGCCAAGAGCGCCACGCCCCGAGCCTCGCCTAAGCGCAAGGCACTCTGCACGTTATAAGCGAGAAAGGCCTTCTCCAGACTCAGCACCTGGGGCTCCCAGTCGTGGATCACGTCCACAAGACCGGTGTAGATAACCCGCAACCTCTCTGGCAAAGAGTGAAAACCCCGAGTTGAGATCACTCCAGCAGCACGAAACTCCAGTGTTCGCCCCTTGCGCTCGATCACCCCCCAACCCGTGTGAAGCGTCCCTGGATCAACCCCAAGGACACGAAGAGACGGTGCAGAAAATTGTACGCCCACAGTTGCACAGAGTTTTATGCAGCGCTGAGGCGCTCCATCTCCTCCTGCGCGATGTCGAAATTGGCGGAGACGCTCTGGACATCATCGTGTTCCTGCAAGATATCAAGGAGTTTGAGGGTCTGTTCAGCCTCCTTGCCAGACAACGTCACCGTGTTTTGCGGGATCATCGTGACCTCAGCCGAAGCCAAAGTGATGCCAGCCTTTTCCAGGGCTTCTCTTACTGCCTCAAGGTCTTCAGGTGGAGTCACGACCTCAAAGATCTCGTCTCCAACAGTCATATCTTCAGCCCCAGCGTCGAGAGCCAGTTCCATTAAGCGATCTTCGTCAACCTGTCCTTTATCAACCGTGATGATGCCCTTTTTGGTAAACATCCAGGCGACCGAGTTAGGCGAGCCTAAGTTTCCGCCATGTTTAGTGAAGAAATGACGAATCTCAGAGACGGTGCGATTCTTATTATCAGTGAGAACCTGAAGCATGATGGCGACCCCACCCGGGCCGTGTCCTTCATAGACGACATCCTCATACGTCACCCCCTCTAACTCCCCCGCGCCCTTTTTGATCGCCCGATCGATGGTATCGTTCGGCATACTCGACGCCTTAGCCGCAGCCAACGCGGTACGCAGACGGGGATTGGCACTCAGGTCACTGCCGCCTATGCGGGCGGCAATAGTGAGGTCTTTGATAAGCTTGGTGAACATGCGCCCGCGACGAGCGTCTTTGAGGGCTTTCTTGTGTTTGATCGTGCTCCATTTAGAATGGCCGGACATGGCACCGTCCTCCCTCCCGGCAGAGAAGTTCTGGCCAATGTTACCACATTCCGGTCAGAGAGTAAACGAGGAATGGGGCAGTCAGAGGCAAGAATCAGCCTCGCCAGATGGGAAAAAAGATAAGATTTTACAAAGATATAGGGCGAGAGGGGTGTTGTTCTGAGGGTGGAGCAAGCCGAGGGTGAGACGCCGTGGCCGGACGTCTCACCCTCCTGGTGTTACTACTGCTGCGGAGGCGCACCTTCGTCGATCCAGCCGACAATGGTCTGGATATCGGCATCCGACAGG
>JACQEL010000631.1 GCA_016200595.1 Deltaproteobacteria bacterium | reverse complement strand
TGCCATCAATCAACTGCGCTGTGACCCGCACCTGCTCGCCCGCTTTGCGCACGCTGCCTTCCAAGACATACCGCACCCCCATCTCCCGACTGACATCCTGGACCTTTACGGCCTTGCCCTTATAGGTAAAGGCCGAGTTACGAGCGATGACAAAGAAACCGGAGATTTTGGAGAGGTCAGCTGTAATATCCTCAGTGATGCCGTCGCTGAAATACTCCTGCTCGGGGTCGCCGCTCATATTGGTAAAGGGCAGGACGACGATGGAAGGCTTATCAGGAAAGGGCAACGCCGCTGGCGCGGCTTCAGTCCTGAGTGCTGAGTCCTGAGTGCTGAGTGGGGAACGAGGGAAATTCCGAACGGCGATGATTATTCCCACGATCAACACAAACCCCGCGACAACCCAGCTCAGGTGGGCCGTGCCCACCCTACGGGAGAGCTTCAGTCGTTGTGTCCGTAGCGTCTGCCGTAGCCCCTTAGGGTTTTCAGGCAACAGGGCATAGACGGGGAAGCGTTGGGTAATGTTCTTCAGCTTTGGCCGCCCTAGCGACACCACCGTGCCGAGCGCCAGTTTTTTCTCAACCTCTTCATACACTTTGTGAGAGATACAAATGGTGTCCGGCTCAGCCAGCGTCTGTAAACGCGAGGCGATGTTCACTCCATCCCCCAGCACGTCGCCGTTCTGTTGAATGATATCCCCAAGGTGAATGCCGATGCGCAGGTGAATCTGCTCGGCTTTCTCCCTATCGCTGTTGTAGGTCTGCATTTGCGCCTGAATGCGCTGCGCACACTGCACGGCGTTGACCACTGAGGGAAAGTCCACCAGAAACCCGTCACCCAGTGTCTTAATGACCTGGCCGTGATGCTGGACTACTGCATGCTGGATGATCTGGTTATGGACTGCGAGTACCCGCAGCATGCGAGCTTCATCCGCGCCCATCCGGCGGCTGGAGCCCACCATGTCAGTGAACATGATCGCGGCCAGTTTGCGAGTTTCTACCTGAGTCGAGCGGAAGGTGTCCTGCCCCATACGAAGGATTATGCGGTGTGCGCTTGCCGATTGTCAAACTGTAGCTGAGGAAAGTGAGAAGGTGGGCGGTGTCCTTATTATGTCTCTCCTGTCTTTGAAATCCGGAGTTTCCCTCCGCGGACGGCAAGGCACGCACGAATATCATCAGGTTCCAAATCAGGGTAGTCGTCTAAGATTGCTTCCTGGGTTTCCCCTTGCGCGAGCAAGCTCAGGATGAGTTCGACTGAGACCCGCATACCGCGGATGATCGGTTTCCCGCCAAAGATCTCTGGATTGACGGTAATGCGCTTTAATAGCTTTTCGTCCGTCATGATTTTTCCTATGTCTATTTCTCTCCCTGCTAAACGTAGGAGCACTGGCAGGAGAGGTCAAGAAAGGAGCCTTGTTCTACGCCTCTTTGGCATTGCTTCTGCGATATGCTAGCGTCTCCAGTAAACTGAGGAGGGAACACTATGGCACTACCGCTTGCGGGAATTCGGGTGCTCGATCTTGCCAGCATGCTGGCCGGGCCGTATGGCGCGACGATGCTGGGTGACATGGGCGCGGACGTGATTAAGATTGAGCCGCCCTATGGCGATGAGTCGCGAGCCATCGGGGTCAAGGTAGAGAATGACAGCGGTTTCTTTGTCGGCATCAATCGTAACAAGCGCGGAATCGTGCTCGATCTCACCAAGCCTGAAGGCAAGGAATTGTATTTCCGCCTGGTGCGCACGGCCGACATCATCGTTGATAACTTACGGCCCCAGGCCAAGGCCAAACTTGGCATCACGTACGAAGAAAACTGTAAATACAATCCCAAAATTATCTGCATCTCAGTCAGCGCTTTTGGCCAGGATGGTCCCTATGGCGGACGGCCGGGCATCGATCCTCTCGCGCAAGCGCTCACTGGCTTCATGAGTGTCACCGGTGAAAGAGACGGGAAGCCGCTCAAAGCTGGACCGGCGATTGCCGATGCTACCTCCGCCAATCTGGTGGCTTTCTCGGCGATGGTTGGTTTATGGACGCGCGAGCAACAGGGCATCGGTCAGCAAATCGAGGTGTGTCTGATGGACGGCCTCATCCATGTTCAACCCACGCAGGTCGGACAGTTTTTCTTAAAGAATTACGTGCAGCCGCGTGTGGGGAATGCGAGTGCTTTTTATGCGCCGTACGGAACATTCACTTGTCGTGATGGCCAGGACATCCAGATCGCGTCTTTCAATAACAAGTTCTTTCTGAATATCTGCAAGGCCATTGAGCGTGAGGACCTCATTACTGATTCGCGTTTCGCTACCGCGGAAGACCGCTTAGCCAATGAACCGGCACTGAATGCGGAGATTCAGACTGCGTTCTCGCAAAAGGACTCGAACGAAATGATGCGCCGCTTGATCGCTGCCGATGTTATGGCTGCGCCGGTCAACACCTATGCCCAGACGTTTGCTGATCCGCAAGTGCAGCACAACCAGATGGCGGTGGAGGTCAACCACGCCCGGGTCGGTAAAATCAAGGTCGGCGGCATTCCGGTGAAACTCAAGAAGACCCCAGGTGCGGTACGTCTAGCTCCTCCTACGCTTGGTCAGCACACCCGCGAGGTGTTGCAGGAACTGGGGTTGAGCGATGCGGATATGGAGAGACTGCTACAGGCAGGGGTGATTAAGTAAGTAGTCAGTGGCCAGTAGTCAGTGGCCAGTAGAGAGTAGGAAGGTGGGCGGTGCTCACCCTACAAGATTTGCGTAGACGAGAGGAGTGAAAACATGGCAACTGGAGCAGTTGGTGTTGTTCAGGCGTTGAAAGATGCCGGAGTCAGTACGATTTTCGGCATTCCTAGTATTCACAACATCGGACTGTACGACGTCTTACGACGTGAACCCTCGATCCGCCATATCGTCTGTCGCCACGAGGCTGGGGCGACACACATGGCTGATGGTTATGCTCGCGCCAGCGGCGGACTGGGGGTGATTATTTCTTCTACTGGCCCAGGAGCAGGCTTCACGGTTTCTGCGCTACAGGAAGCCTGGGGTAGTTGCTCGCCAGTATTAATGATCACCACTAATATCGACGCGGCTAAGATCGGTAAAGGGTTAGGTGCCCTGCACGAGCTCGAAGAGCAAACCAGCCTGTTTCGCACCATCACCAAGGCGACCTTCTCTGTACGGGCGGGCGAAGACTTTCGGGCCGTGACCAGGAAAGCCATCAATCTGGCGCTGAGCGGCCGACCGGGCCCGGTATGCGTGGAAGTGCCAACTGACCTGATGGCCGGTGAGGTGCCAGAATCTTCTTCTGCGTCTTCTCAGGAAGAGGCTAAGGGTGAGAAACCTCCGCTGCCTAAGCGGCTTGACGAGGCCGTTGCTTTGCTCCGCCGGGCTAAACAGCCGGTCATTATTGTGGGGACCGACGCCACCCGAGCTAATCTTGCCACTGACTTGACGGCGGTGGCCGAAGCGCTGTGTGCGCCGGTGATTTTCAGCACCCCTGGCAAAGGCGTGATTGCCGAAGATCACCCGCTGTCTTTCGGCAATGCTGCCCGCCGCATGGTGGTGAAAGAGATCGTTCCCGAGTGTGACGTGGCACTCGCGATCGGAACCCGTTTGCGTGAGGTTGATGCTAAACGGCGCGGCCTGGTACTACCTCAGCAACTTATCCACGTCGATTGGGATGAACGGTGGATCGGCAAGAATTTTCCTGCAGCCGTGCCGTTGGTTGGCGACATCCCTGCTATGACGCATGAACTACGCCGCCAGTTGGAAGGTGAGCCGTATACCGGCCAACGGCAGGAAAGGGTTACTGAATGGCGACGCCAGGCGGACGCAGAGAGCGTTCAGATTAGGCAGGAACTGGCCGAGGTCCGTTATCTCGACACCCTGCGCGGTCTCCTACCACGCGACAGTGCGCTGGTGCTCGACAACACGCAGCTCGCCTATTGGGCGGAGTATTTTTATCCATCCTACCAGCCCAATGGTGTCATCGCGGCTAAGGGTTCTGCGTTATTGGGCTTTAGTTTCCCGGGGGCGATTGGTGCCAAGGTCGCCTGTCCGGAAAAGCCTGTGGTTGGCATCATTGGCGACGGGGGCTTTCTGTATACCTCGCAGGAATTGGCCACCTGCGTGCGCCACAAAATTGGTTTCCCCATGATTGTCGTCAACGACAACGCCTATGGCGTAATCGGCTATCTGCAACGCACGGCTTACAAAGAGGAATACCAGTCGCGGCTTACCAATCCGGACTTTGTGGCATTCGCCAATGCGTTCGGCGTGGCGGCCACGCGAGTCCGCTCTCCAGAGGAATTAGGCAAAGCCTTAGAGAAAGCTTTGGCCTCTGGCGAGATGCATCTCATCGAATTGCAAGCCGAGATTGCCGCTCCGCCGTTTGGGCGGTACTGACTTTTCGTCAGCGTTCAGCTATCAGCAATCAGCTTTCAGCTTTGTAGGGACTAAATGTATGACACCACGTCGCACTCTGATTTGGGGATGGGGGTACGAGGATCAGCAACCGACCCCTGAACAGCAAAAAGCCATTGCCAAGGGACTCGCGGCTAGCTTGGGGCGCAGTGATGTGGCACTTGAGCGAGCGCCCTCCATCGATGACATCAGCCTGCGGGCACCACGGATTACCCCTCCGGCGAGCCTGGCGGCGGTCTGTTCGATGACAACCTACGACCGTGCCGCGCACTCCTATGGGAAAGCGTTTCCCGACCTTATACGTGCGTTTCGGCGTGACTTCTCTAATCCTCCAGATGTAGTGGCCTATCCCAGAAATGAGGAGGATATTATTGCGCTGCTCGACTGGTGTACGCAGGTGAGAGCGGCAGCGATTCCCTTTGGCGGTGGGTCGAGCGTCGTGGGTGGAGTGGAACCACCAGCAAGCGAGGCGTACCGCGGTGCGGTGTCGATCGACTTACGACAGCTCGATAAAGTCTTGGAAATCGATAAGACCTCACGAGCCGCTCGCATCCAAGCCGGGGTGTATGGTCCGGCCTTGGAAGACCAACTCCGCCCGCATGGCTACACGCTCAGACACTACCCGCAGTCGTTCGAGGTCTCCAGTTTGGGCGGATGGATCGCGACACGTTCAGGTGGCCATTTTGCCACGCTGTACACGCATATTGACGACTTTGTCGAATCGCTGCGTGTCGTCACACCCAGCGGCACGGTGGTCTCGCGGCGTCTGCCCGGGTCGGGTGCGGGACCAAGCCCGGATCGGATGTTCATCGGCTCGGAAGGCATCCTGGGTATTATTACTGAAGCGTGGATGAGACTGCAGGATCGTCCGGTGTATCGTGCCTCAGCCAGCGTACAGTTTGCTAGCTTTGAGTCTGGCGTGGCGGCGGTGCGGGCGCTGAGTCAGACGGGATTATATCCGACGAACTGCCGCTTGCTGGATCCGGCGGAAGTGGCGCGCAATAAGGTCGGAGACGGGCAGGGGACCATGCTGATGCTCGGTTTCGAGTCA
Organism: Deltaproteobacteria bacterium; assembly: GCA_016200595.1. GTDB lineage: Bacteria > Desulfobacterota > Binatia > Bin18 > Bin18 > JACQEL01. The sequence goes on along the minus strand of JACQEL010000631.1, from coordinate 60 downwards.
GCCGACCATCCGCTTGACGCTTGGATCAACCGGGCTTTAGAGTGCTGCGCCGATCACGGT
>JACQEL010000026.1 GCA_016200595.1 Deltaproteobacteria bacterium | reverse complement strand
TTTGGTCGGTTGACCGGTCTGCGCCCAAACCGGCGAAAGGACTATCACAGTGACGACGGTCACAGCTACTCCGTATATCACGAAACGCATGTTCTCCCTCCCTGTCTCCAGGTGATACGACCCACTACGCTGGAGACATCAGGTACTTTACCTGATGTGAGTTTCTTTGTCGCCACTCTGTCCGGAGGGAGTTACGCGGAGCGGTTGTGAGGAGCAACACCCACCAGCTAAAGACCATAGCCTTGGGGGTGAATCTCGTAGCCTTGGAGCACTAAAGATCGCTGCGAGCAATTCTTAAATGGTTGACCAACGACAGTCTTGTTCTTTTCATATCACTCGCAGAGAGAGCAATACGGTTTCAGCCCGTTCCCTTATGAGTGCGCACCTTGAGTCCGTCGCGCCGGACCTCAATGCGTATGCTGCGATATACATCCCCTTTGAGCGGCGACTTGTAACCTAAGCTGTACTGCTGTCGGAGTTCATCACTGATCGCCTGGGTTGCTTGATCCAGGACCATGCCATTCCCTATAACATCAGCAGTGTTCAAGAGAAAATACTTCCCGCCAGTCTCGTCGCTCAAGGCCTGCAACGTGGGCGAATCTACCGACTCATCGACTCGAGCCACTTGGGTGGTAGGATATGGCCCTATCCGGCCGCGGCCCATCAAAGGACTACCCAATGGACCCATCGTCGGCGCCACTCCCACCACGCGAGAACCGCCCTCAGGGTTGCCGACGCCAATCGTATACACTATCACCCCTGAGTGGCGAATTGCATCAATCGTCTGACTGCGCGAGGCCTCGCTATTCACGTCAAGACCATCGGTCAGCACGATTAAGGCTTTCTTCTGGCGGCGCCCCTGCTGGACCCGACGTAGGCCATCGAGAATAGCGTCGTAGAGTGCCGTCCCGCCAGCCGGCTGCAACTGTGTCGTCGCCTGCAGAAGCAGTGCACGGCTATCAGTAAAATCCTGCAACAACACCGGACGCTGATTGAAAGCTTCGAGGAAAACCTCATCCTGGGGGCGGACGGTATCCAGGAAGCGACGGAGGGCCCGCCGAGCCGACACGATCTTATTGAACATACTCCCACTCGTATCCACGATGAACCCGAGACTGACCGGCTCGTCCTGGCCGGTGTTGAAGTATGTGATCGTTTGAGGCATGTCTTCTTCATAAAGGACAAAGTCCTCGGGCCTCAGCCCAGGGACATAGCGACCATCGAGATCAGTGACCGTCACTGTGACCAACTGCGACGGTCGCACCTTTACCGGCTGAGGACTCGGCGTAATCACACTCTGCTGGCTGGGGAGCTCGGGCGTGGAGGGCTGAGGATGAGGAGCTATCTCTAACACTTGCTTCCCTGAAGGGACTGGCGCTTGCAGCGCGGGAAGGGGAGCAGGTTGCTGGGGCGCGGGCCTAGGCCCTTGCCAGCCTTGTTGCTGGGCCTTCCCCTGCGCCAGCGCCCTTGGCACGTTCCCAAGGGCGAGGAGAATAACGAGCAGAAGGCCGATGCGATTGCCCATGCGCATATCATAGTTCTCCTGTAAAGATGAACGATTTTCCTCTCTTAGCTGTTGAAAGTCCATAAGGTGCCTATGGAATTTTTCGTGCAGGGTACCACCAGAAGAGAAAACCTGCAGTCCTCACAAGGTGAGAACTCGCAATAGCCCTTACCCTTCCCACCGTGTTTCAACCAAAAAGGACGGTCATTCGTCTAATCAAGCAAGGAGGTATTTATGAAGAAGCTCACTATTGGCATGCTCACGCTCGTTGCGCTCCTCCGCTGGTCAGCACCGGTCATGGCTCATGGCCCGGGTATGGGCGGCCCTCCAGGTCATCATATGATGGGAGGTAGTTTTGGCATGCTGCTACCGCCCTTTATGCTCAACAAGCTCAATCTCACAGATGACCAAAAAACGCAAGTACAAGGGATTATGGAGGATTATCACAAGACGGCGGAGTCGCTGTTCCAACAGTTAAGAACTGTACAAGAAGGGATGGCTGATAAGTTCTATAGCCCCGGAGATCTCAAGACTGCCGATCTTACTTCTCCGGAAGCAAGCCGGCTACAAGAGCAAATCAAGAATGCAGAACTCGACGCTGCCGTAAAAGTACGGGCTTTGCTGACTGCTGATCAGCTCGCGCAAGCGGCGCAGATGAGAACTCAGATGCAAGCGATGCATGCGCAAATGCAGAGTCTTTTCGCCGGGCAGTAAACGTTCGTTCCCCCCGGCAACGTATCTACCCCCCCATCGTTGCCCTACTCGCCTCCAGGGATCTTCGCCCTCCCCCCTGGGGGCGACCTTCTTCTTCACGTTGAGCCAGCCTGATGGCATGAAATTACCTATAGTCACTCGAACCGTAACGCGTTGATAGGATCAAGACGTGACGCCTTCAAAGCAGGGTACAAGCCAAAGCCAACCCCCACTAGCGCGCTAAAACCGACGGCAATCACGATGATCTCGGGACGGACGAGGGTGGGCCAGCCGAACTGGAGCGCCAGCCGATAAGCGCTCATCACGCCCAGTCCGACGCCAATGAGTCCTCCGGCAAAAGATAAGGCGAGCGCCTCGACCAGGAACTGAGCCAGAATGTCTCGAGGCTTTGCGCCTACGGCCATGCGCAGCCCAATCTCGCGTGTCCGTTCGGTCACACTCACTAACATGATATTCATAATGCCGATGCCGCCAACCAGCAGTGACACCGCCGCGATACTTGCCAGCAAGGTCGTCATCGTCTCTGTCCCTTCCTGCTGGGCACTGGCCATTTCAGTGAGATTGCGAATGGAAAAATCATCGTCTATCCCTGGTTGAATATGGTGGCGGTCGCGCAGCAGCTCAGCGATCTGCGCCTGTGCGCGCGCCGTTGTCTCTGAGGAAGCCGCTCCGACAAAGATGCTCCCCGAGAGGTATTTTTGCAGGCCACCCTGGATCTTGGCCTGAAAGGTGGTGCAGGGCACGAAGACGGCGTCATCGTAGTCCTGCCCCATGGGAGACTGCCCCTTTTTGGCGAGAACGCCGACGATCTGAAACGGGACGTTCATGATGCGCACCATCTGTCCGACTGGGTCAACGTACGGACCGTAGAGCTTGTCGACCACGGTCTGACCAAGAAGGACGACCTTGGCGCCGCCATCAATCTCTGACTGGCCGAAAAAAGTGCCACTCGCCATCGACCAACTGCGGATCTCGAAGTATTCTGGCGTTGTGCCAGAAACGCTGGTGGTCCAGTTTTGGTCTTCCGTCAGCACTTGCGCGTTTGAGCGTAGTACCGGGGCAGCATAGCGGACCGAAGGTATCTCGGTTTGGATCGCCTTCAAATCCTCCCAGGTCAGGGTAGGAAGCGTTCCGAATCCGCCACGAGATCCCCCTGCCATGGTCGTTCCCGATTGGACGACCAGCAGGTTCGCTCCCATAGAGGCAAATGATTGCTCCACCTGCGCTTTGGCGCCCTCGCCAATCGCGACCATGGCAATCACTGCCGCGACTCCGATGATCATCCCTAACGTAGTCAGAAACGAGCGCAGCTTGTTGCGCAGGAGTGCGTACACGGCCACCCGCAAGGTTTCGAGCGGCGTCATAGGACTGCCTCTGCGGTCGCCGACTCCACGGCGGCGTCTGCAACCCGTGCCTGCCGACGGGTATCAGAAAGGATGCAACCATCCTTCATCATCACTACGCGAGAAGCATATTCGGCAATGTCCAACTCATGCGTAACCATGACGACGGTCAGCCCTGAGCGCCAGAGTTCCTGCAAGAGCGCCAGGATCTCTGTACTGGTACGCGAATCGAGGTTGCCAGTCGGTTCGTCGGCCAGGATGAGTCTTGGTTTCGTCACTAATGCCCGAGCAATGGCAACACGCTGCTGTTGACCGCCCGACATCTGGCTGGGGTGGTGGTGCAGCCGATCAGCGAGACCAACCTGACGGAGGGCCTCCTCCGCGCGCTGATGGCGTTCACGATACGACACGCCGGCATACTGGAGAGGTAAACCGACATTGTCTACGGCGCTGGTGCGAGCCAGCAAATTAAAGCTCTGGAAAACAAAGCCGAGCATGCGGTTACGAATTGCCGCGAGTTCGCCACGGCTCATCTGCGACACGTCCCGACCCGCGAGGAGGTAGCGGCCAGCGGTCGGGCGATCTAAGCAACCGAGAATATTCATCAGCGTGGATTTCCCTGACCCGGACGCACCCATAACCGCCACAAACTCCCCCTCCTGTATCCCCAAAGAGATGTCACGTAGGGCAGTGACCTCGACATCTCCCATGCGATAGATTTTGCCGACCTGCCGCAACACGATGAAGGAGTCATTTCCCGTCATGCTCCTGCTCCTAGAAGAGTCGTCGGAAGCCAAACGAGCCACCGCCGGGCCCGCTGCGGTTGGTATCCGTACCACTTGAGGCGTCGATGACCACACGGTCACCAGCTTGCAGACTTCCTTCTACAACTTCAGAGACCGAGCCGTCAGAGATACCGATCTTCAGCGGGATCATCTCGGGGAGCTCGCCACGTAGGATCCACACCGTGCGATGATCTGGACTTTCTGGTTCGCGGGATTGTCGCGCAGTATCTGCAGGTGGCGTGGTGCTACCATTGGGGGGAAGTGCCGCGTCCCGACGGCGTCTCTCGCCAACCGTCGCACCATGATCTCGTTGCACACGCGCCAGCAGTTGAGGAGGCGGCCGGAAGCGCAAGGCGGCGTTCGGCACACGCACCACGTCCTCTCGCTCTGCATAGATAAAAGTCACGTTGGCCGTCATGCCCGGCTTGAGTTTCAGTTCCGCATTATCAACGTCGATCACCGCATCATAGGTGACGACATTTTGCACGGTCTGCGGCGCGTTACGGATTTGACGAACCGTGCCGGTAAAGCGTTCGCTCGGATAGGCATCGACCGTAAACGTCGCCGCCATTTGCGCTTTCAGCTTGCCGACGTCGGCCTCCGCCACACTCGTATCAACCTGCATCTTGGCAAGATCCTCGGCAATCATAAAGAGGGTTGGGGCTTGCAGAGAAGCCGCAACGGTCTGCCCCACATCAACACTGCGCGAGATGACGACACCATTAGTCGGTGAGATGATGTTGGTGTAGGCGAGGTTGATTTGAGCTTGGTGCAAATTTGCCTTGGCTTGGGCGACGTTGCCTTTGGCCGCTTCAACTGTCGCCACCGCCGCGTCGGAGTTCGTTTGTGCCGTATCTACGTCTGCCTGGGCGATGAGTTGCCGCTCCCCCAGGGCGCGCGCACGCCGGTACTGCCGCTCGGCATCGATGGCCTGTGCTTGGGCTTTGCTCAGGTTCCCCTGCGCAGCGACGGAGTTAGCTTGCGCCTGCTCGACTGCCGCTTCAAACAACTGCGGATCGATCTTGGCGATGAGTTGCCCTTTTTTGACAGGTGAGTTGAAATCAACGAAAAGCTGTTGAATACGCCCGGAGACCTGACTGCCGACCTGTACAGTGACAAGGGCAGAAAGTGTCCCGGTCGCGGTGACCTTGGCCGCGATACGGCCTTTCTCCACTTTTGCGGTCTCGTAGCGGAACGAGGGTTTACCATCCCCAGCACAATAGCGCCAAATGCCAAACCCTAATCCCGCTATGACTACGGTACTCATGATCCAGAGAAAAAGTTTTCGGCGAGCGAGCATAACCCTGGTTTCAATGACGAGGAAATTGTCCGAACTCTTCCCTAACTCTGCATGTCCCTAAAAAAAGAAAGACGGCAAAAAACTGAGCATATTCATGGCACGGGCCTCCGCCATTCTCAACAAAGTAAAACACCGGCAATTATAGCGAATTTCACTTGGGTGAGACCTGCAATCGAAGGTAGGGGCGAATCTTGTATTCGCCCTGCCCCGCACCCCCTTGGGCGATCACAAGGATCGCCCCGACAGAGGAGGATGCCTGCAACTGAAAACTGCTATAACTCAAGCGCCCGCTGCCCGTCGCGAGAAGCCAGCATCGCCCCCGTGGAATCAATTAGCATGTTCAGTGACGATTCCCTGGAAGGCGTCCCTTAAGAGAGTCACTCCTTCCAGGATTTTCAGGAGGTCAGCCCTGGACAGACCAGCCAGCAGATGAGCCACACGGACGCTGGCAGCCTCTCGTGCTTGGTGCAAGTGCTCAGCGCCGGTCGTGGTCAGTGTGAGTGCGACACGACGGCGCTCCTGGGGATAGGCAGTACGGTCGACTAAGCCGCGCCGCACCAGCCGATCGACGAGCACCGACGCCGTGGGGCAGGTCACTCCCAAGTGCTCTGCCACACTCGACAAGGAGGCGCCAGGATGGCGGTATAAGAATACCAACACGCGGAACTGCGGCACCGAGAGAAAAGGAGCACCGTGGTCGCGTATCTCCGTACGGAGAAAGCGCATCACCGCCGGTACGGTTTCCATGATCTCCCCAGCACACTGTTGTACCGGTGTTCCTCTTATCGCTGTCATGAGCTTTGCCATTCATCTATCCTAGACCCGCAGAGTTGCATCCCGCAGGTCGGTTGATTTGCTGATAATGTATGTGTATGACTAATAATTAGTATATCAAAATATAGATGTGGCTTGATCTTCTGTCAACACAACCCTGGGGTCATAGTGTTGATGGCCGAAGAGGAAGCTCGGCGGCCCAGCATAAAGGCGGAAGAACACCTCTCCGTAAGCTGCGCTTAGGCCGCCTATCCATTGGGCCGAGTCACCACATCGCGAGTGAGCAGATCACTAAGTACCGCATCAATCTCCGCAGGAGGATCCGTATGCAACGTCCAGCATTAATCGTCGGCCTGCTACTTGCATTGCTGCTCAGGAGTGAGGCTCACGGGACACAAGCTCAGGATACGACACTGACCTTGCAAGAGGCCATCGACACCGCGCTTGCTCAACATCCAACCCTACGCATCGGACAGGCCACGGTTGAGGCCGCCCAGCAGCGCGTGCACCAACAGGTCGCCGGCTATCTGCCAAGTGGGGGCTATCTCTATAATTACACTCGTAAGGAACAAGCCGTCACCGCCGCAGTTGGTGGGGTCCAAGCCGGACAGCAGGCACGCGCTACCTCGCAGTTGTTTAACTTTAACTCGACGAACTTCAGCATGAGCCAACTCCTCTTCGATTTCGGTCGAACGCTGGATTCTATCCGCGCGGCCATAGCTGATGTGGAGGCGAGCAACGCGGACCTCGACACCACGCGCCAGACCGTGATCCTCAACACCAAACAAGCCTATTACAGTGTTCTGGCCAACCAGCGGCTCCTGCAGGTAGCCGACGAGACGGTACGGCAAAACCAGAAACACCTCGAAGAGGCGCAGGCACGGTACCAGGTGGGACTAGCGCCTCGCTTTGACGTCACTCAAGCCCAGGTGCAGTTGTCTACCGCCCAACTCAATCAGGTCATCGCGCGCAACAATGTCGCGCTGGCACGCGAGACCCTGCGGACCGCTATGGGCGTGATTGGTCCTTTTCCAGTTGTCTTAGTCGATACGCTCCAACGCGGGACTCTCACTTTGAATGATGAAGCCTTGTTGACGCAAGCCTATACCCACCGGCCAGAACTGCGGAGTATTCAGGCCCAACAGCGAGCGGCGGCCGACCAGGTCTCCGCTTTACAGAAGCAATACTTGCCGTCGGTCTCCGGCAATGCGCAGTATAACTGGAGTGGGCGTGAATACCCTTTGCAGCAGGGTTGGCTCTGGGGTGTGACCCTGACCTTTCCGCTGTTTAATGACTTTCTGACGGTTGGCCAGGTGGGAGAGGCGAAAGCGAACCTGCGCGGCCTGCAAGCGCAGGAAGATAACCTCCGTCAACAAATCGCCCTCGAAGTCCGCCAGAGCTTTCTCACTGTGCGGCAAGCTGAGGAGAGTATTGGAGTGAGCGAACAGACGGTTGGACAGGCACAGGAAAACCTGGCCATTGCCGAGGGACGCTATGCCGCTGGGGTAGGCAACATTATCGAATTGACTGATGCCCAGGTCTCACTGACCTCGGCTGAGGCCAACAATATCCAAGCGCTCTCCACTTATAAGACTGCCGTCGCTCAATTGGAGAAGGCTATCAACCAGAGCGTCGAATAAAATTCGTCGTTCTTTTCTTAAGAAGACGAACAAGGCTCTCGCCCTGGACGAAGCATTTCTGGATTCTCCTAAACTAAACCAAGAAGCCTGAGATTGGCACCCTCGGTGTAGCGTGCGCTGTGCGCACGTCTCCCCTGTCCGCCGCTATTTTCGTGCGCATGGCGCACGCTACGGCCTTCAGGCTCAGGTGTGTAAGTGTATGAATCTCGTGCTGTCTGGTTTAGGCTCGCAACAGAGCAAGGAGCGACCATGTCTCAATCAGCCGTGGCCACAGAACTCAGCGCGCCAGTGAAGCTCAACGTCCAGGCGATCAGGTTGACCGCTGAGCAGTTTGCGCGCTTGTGTCAGGAGAACCCCGCTCTCCGGCTTGAGCTGACCGCCCAACAGGAGTTGGTGATTATGTCCCCAACGGGATCGCGGACCGGACGACGGAATAGCAGGCTCACTCGTCACCTGGACACCTGGGCCGAAGCAGACGGCAGCGGGATAGCCTTCGACTCCTCTACCATGTTTACCCTCCCGAACGGCGCGATCCGCTCGCCGGATGCGTCGTGGGTGAGGCGAGAGCGATGGGATGCACTGACAGAAGACCAGCAAGAAAGGTTTGCGCCCCTCTGCCCTGACTTCGTTGTGGAACTGCGCTCGCGCACCGATCGCCTGTCAGATCTGCACGACAAGATGCAAGAATATGTCGATAACGGAGCGCGCCTCGGCTGGTTGATTGATCCCATCGACAAATGGGTATACGTCTACCGCTCTGATCAACCCGTCGAGTTGCTCGACGATCCCGCCACGCTCAGCGGCGATCCTGTCTTGCCAGGGTTCGTGCTGCCCGTGCGTGAGTTGTGGTAAGCGAAACCCAGAGAACAGGAAGCCCTGCTTTGCTTGGCGGTTGAGGAGAGAGGTTAAGCGGCAGTCTCGGCAAAATCCCGGATGGGGACTACAACTGTCTTCTTCGTCGCCTTCTTGAGCCGGGCAATCGTTTCCATCTTCTCCACGATTACCGCCTCGTAATATCTTTCCCCGCAGCGCCGGCAGACCCGGGCAGGAACATTCTCGATGATGACAAGCTTACCCTTGTGCCGGTAGTGAACTGTCACCTTTTTCGCTTGTACTTCCCCATTACAATACTCACAGCTCTCATCTCGCATCAGGTCCGGCTGAGGCAGCCGTAGTAAGACAATCTCGCCTGCTCTCATCGCTTCAGGTCCTCTGCGGTGTATTCGACTTCGCTTTCTGTATAGCGTGCAGCCAGGTGGGCAAGAGATATCTCAGACCACTCTTCGTGTTGTGATCTGAGGCACAGATATTCGGCATAGTGTTGAAGCTCGCGGACGAGATTCTCAGGCAGGCGCTCGATGATCTCGGCTACCATCTCTTTGCTTGTCATTGACAACCTCCTTTTGGCTGGTTGATCGATCCCATCGATAAACGAGTATATGTCTACCGCCCCGGCCAACCTGTCGAGTCGCTCGACGATCCTGCCATGCTCAGCGGCGATCCTGTCTTGCCAGGGTTCGTGCTGCTCGTGCGCGAGTTGTGGTGAGAGCAATCGTCTTCCCCCACTCCCCCACTCTTGCCTTCTCTTCTTTCTCTACTCAATCTGCTCCACCCTGCCATCAGGCAAGATACGCACACCCTTCCGCTCACTAATGGCGTGCAACGCCGTTACCGCTGCCAAGCGGACACGCCCCTCTGTGTCTTTGAGCACGGCGATCAAGGCCGGCACCGCAGCCGCATCCGCGATCTGCCACAGCGCCGTTGCCGCTGCCAAGCGGACATCCCAGTGTGTGTCTTTGAGCGCGGCGATCA
>JACQEL010000630.1 GCA_016200595.1 Deltaproteobacteria bacterium | reverse complement strand
TACGGTCAATTTGTTTCCAGCTGCTTTCCATGGGGACTGGAACTACGCGATCTGCCCTTCAGTGGCGATTGCCTGAAGTTGTTACACTTGTTTATGGACAGCTCCTAAGAGCTTTATCTCGCCGGCAAATGCTCCTTGAACCACGCATTAGTATGCTGCACAACCAACTCAAACCCCTGACCGCGGTATACGTCCTCGTGGATCATGTTCTCCAGCACGACCAACTTCTTCGGGTGTCTAGCCTTGGCGTACATGCTCTGGGCTTCGAATAGTGGAACCAATTTGTCCTTGTCGGTATGAAGCCACAGGATGGCGCGGGGCGAGATACGATCGACCACGCTCTCAGGTTTGAACTCCATAATGTCAGCCAAGGACTCGAACGAAACCTCAGGTTTCCAGGTGGGGAACAGTTTCTGCGACTTCTCTAGATCGGCAACGACGTCCGGATCCCGTGCCATCAGGCGCATCGTTTGCATATAAGAAACTTTGCCACTGATGACGAATTCGGCTTTGGCCCGCCGCACCTTGTCCATAAAGGCATCAAAATTCGGGCCCATGCGGAATTGCCGTTCGCAGTCACCGGGTCCTACGACCGCCACCGTGCATTTCGCGCGCTCGTCGATACCGGCGGTGTAGACGACGTTCGCACAGCCGAAGCTGGTGCCATAGAGGCCGATGCGGTCAGGGTTCACTTCGGGTTGGTGCTGCATAAAGGTCATAGCGCTACGAATATCTGCTACCTGCGCCATAGGAATCAGGCGCGAGCGCGGTTCCCCACCGCTCTCGCCGAAGTAGCGGTAGTCGAAGTTGAGTGTAAGGTAGCCTTCAGCGCGGAGCCGTTCAGCATTGTGCGGAAGAAACATTTCTTTCACGCCGGTGAACCCCTGGCAGAAGATCACCGCCGCGCGTTTTTCGCCAGCTTTATAATCGTCGGGGATGCCGAGAATGCCGACGACCGGGGTCCCTTCGCTATAGAATTGAACGGTGCGTTCCATATGGGCCTCCTTGTTTACCTTATAGGGGCGCAACATGCTGCGCCCCTGTTGGGAGCGCGGGCGTCCCACCCGCATTGAAAACATGCGACCAAGATGGTCGCGCTCCCAGGAGTGCTCTGGGTGCCTTACGCTCGCATCCCCGCCGCTTTGGCTTTTTCGTGCAGGCTGGCCGTGGCACTTGGCCGCTCGTTCATACGATTGAACCACGCCGTGACGTTTTTCAGCTGCGGGTCGATCTTCTGACCGACGCCGGCGCCAAAGTCAAGCGCGACATAGAGAATGATATCGGACAGCGTGAGACGATTGCCAGCAATAAAGGTCTTGCCTTCCATCAGCTTGTCCAGCCACTCCAGTCTCTCCTGGGTGATAGCTTTGAGGCCGGCGGCCGCTTCGGGCAAACAGTGCATGCGATCTTTGAACATCTGTAAGCCTTCGGCAAAGCGGAAGCCGTAGTAGAGATTCTAGGTGATATTCAACTCGACGCGACGCTGCCACATGCGCGTCTCGGCTTTCTCTTCGGCAGTTGCGCCAACCATGGCAGGAGTGGGATGTTTATCTTCGAGATATTCGCAAATGGCGACGGTCTCACCCAGTACGCTACCGTTATCCAGTTCAAGCGCAGGCATCTGGCCACCCGGATTTTTATCGGTGTACGGCTCCTTGCGGTTTTCGGCACCGAGAATATCCAGCTCGATGGTCGGTAGAGTCATACCTTTCTCGGCCATAAACATCCGCACACAGCGCGGATTTGGTCCGAGTGAATTGTACAGTCTCATCTTTGCCTCCTGTGTAAGAGAGTATTGCTGCGGTTTAGCCTATTTTCTTGGCTTCATGCAACCAGGTTTGTGTGGGGAATGAAGAAGTGAAGAGTTAAAAGTTAAGAGTGAAGAGTTGGGAACGGAGAGCAAAAGAGAATCCAGTCTTATGCCTGTAATTCTGCACTCTTCATTCTTAACTCTTCCCTGCCTCCGCGCTTATGCTTGTAATTCGGCACTCTTCACTCTTAACTCTTCACTGCTTCCGCTCTTATGCCTGTAATTCGGCACTCTTCACTCTTAACTCTTCACTGCTTCCGCCTCCGCCCAGCGGCAACATCAACCCGGCGCCAAGAACTGTAGCTGGGATAAGGATCATCAAGGCGTTGTGGTAAGAGCCGGTCGTATCGAAGACCCAGCCCATCAACAGTGGCCCAAGAACTGCCCCAAAGGCGAACGCGCCATAGAGCCAGCCAAAGATCTTGCCAAACGAGGCCAGCCCGAAGTGATGGCCGATTAAATAGGGCATGATGTCAGTTTCCGCGCCGAATCCGAGTCCGATCATGGCGGCAAACACCAGAGCCAGGCGCTGGTCACCGGCGTTCAGTCCTGCCAGCAAGCCAAGAGCAACACCGGTGAAAAGTCCTGCCGCCACTAAATGCGCGGGAAAGCGATCGACCAGATAACCGGCAATGACTCTCCCCAGCACTCCCATTGCCGAGAGGAGCATCAGTGCAGTCGCGGCTTGCTGCGGAGACAGCCCGGTGTCAGTCAATAACGGAGCCAGATGGGTGATACAGCCATGCAGCGTACCACTAAGAAGCGCGAAGCTGGCCGCCATACACCAGAACGGCACGGTTTTCCTGGCCTCAGCCAGCGTGTGGTCTCGGCTGGATGTTCTCTGTGATGTCACAATAGGCGGTGATGGTTCTTCTGCTTTCTTGCCATCTGGGTAAAGGCCGATTTGCTGAGGACTGTCAGTGAGGAACAAACCGATAGTGGGAATGGCGATCCCCCAGACCAACAGGCCGAGGGCCACATAGGCCCAGCGCCAGTCGGCATGGGTAATGATGTACGTGACCAACGGCGGTGCATACATGCCGCCCAGGAAGACTCCCGTCCCCATGAGCCCCAAGGCCAGCCCACGTTGGCGCACGAACCAGCGCGAGATTGCGGTGGCGAAAGGAATAGAGGTGAGACAAGCGCCTCCTAGCGCTGTCAGTAAATATGAGCCATAGAACTGCCAGAGCGAGTCAGAGAGAAACCAAAACGAGCAAAATCCGCTGCCAAATACCACCGCGCCACAGAGGATGACTTTGCGCGGACCGAACCGATCGACGAAAGTTCCCACTACCGGCGCATAGAGGGAGACCAAGAGGGCGACAAGGGAAAAGGCGAAAGAGATGGCGCTGCGACTCCACCCAAAGGTTTCACCCAGAGGTTTGATGAAAATGCCAAACGTACCGGTAATGAGAATGGGACCGGCGGCCATGGCGATGCAGGACACCATCACCATCCACCAACCGTAGAAGATACGTGGAGACCCGACGGACTTCGTCACGACCGTAGACGCCATAGTCTACCTCCCCAGGGACGTGCTGCGAGCGGACGGATTGTACACGCCTGAACGGTTGGGGTCGAGCGGCATCAACTATATGAGGGGCACACCAAAATCTGGAGGTGTTGAGGGAGAGATAACCTTCCCAGTGGCACCGCCGGCTCGGCGGTGCGCACCGGCCAGCGGTCGGTGCCACTATGTTCTGCGGCCTGAGTGGTCAATCCTGTGGTCTATAGGTTTCCTAACTCATTTGTGGATACCGCCGTTCAGGCTTCGACTTCACCCTGCGGGTGACGCTCAGCACGAACGGACCTCTACCACCGCTCGTCCTGAGCGTACCCTGAGCTTGTCGAAGGGGAAGTCGAAGGGCGCACTGCGGATATTTACTCCCCATCTCAAAAAGGATCCCTATATGAGTTCGCTTGCTTACGCTGGCGGTTTGAGCATACGGATACGGCGCACAGGCGGGTGACCAGGAGTGGAGTCGATAAAGGTGATGTGCTCAGCTTCACAGTGCGGGCAGACAATCAACGTGCCGTACTTTTCATCCTCGACCAACGGCGGCCACACGCCGTCGGCAGGCTCGCCGTAGTTGCTCATTTTATACAGTTCTTTGGCGCACATCAGACAGTGCTGAGCTTTGGCCACGATAATTCTCCGCAGTCATGAATCTGTAAAGATTACTCTGGCATCCTAGCAAGGAGGGGACAAGGGCTGTCCTGCTAGTAGTTCACCGCATTAAAGATGAGGGAGGTCATTCTGAGCCGAAGCACCGCGAAGGCGAAGAATCTCGCCCTACTAGCGACTGAACATGAGATTCTTCGGCTGGAGTTTATCCTGAGCGGAGTCGAAGGAGCCTCAGAATGACAAACCATCAGAATCAATGCGTCGGATTACTACTCTCATCTTGAGCTATTTACCCTGACATCTGGGATATGGGTTCCCTCTCCCCTTGTGGGAGAGGGACAGGGTGAGGGGACTTACGGCAGAGACCGCGTCTGTTGACAGTTGCCGGGAGTCAGCAGGATAATCGCTGCCAATGGGCGACGACACTCACCCTACACGTCCGACTTCCACAGGCATCGAGCGCAAACTCGCCGCGATCCTGCATGCTGATGTCCAAGGCTACAGTCGCCTCCTCGGTGAAGATGAAGAGACCACGCTGCGCACGGTCGCATCCCGTCTCGACCTGATGAAAACCCTCGTGGGGCAGCATAGAGGTCACGCGGTCGGCTCACGCGGCGATAGTTTGCTGGCCGAGTTTCCCAGCGTGGTGGAGGCGGTACAGTGCGCGGTGGAAATGCAGCAGGAGCTGAAAGTCCGCAATGTGGATGTACCCCTCGACCGGCGGGTCGAGTTTCGCATAGGCATCAATGTGGGGGAGGTAGTGGTGGAGGGCGAGGAGATTTATGGCGAAGGCGTCAACATCGCGGTGCGCCTTGAGGGCTTAGCCGCAGCAGGTGGCATTTGTCTCTCGGAGGTCGTCTACGATCAAGTCCGGAACCGGCTGGCCTTGCCGTATGAGGCCCTGGGGGAGCAAGAGCTAAAGAACATTGCGAAGCCAGTGCGAGTGTGGCGGGTCCAAATGGAGAAGTCGCAAAGTCCCAAGTCTCAAGTCCAAAGTCCCAAGCTTCGTAGGGTGGGCATCGCCCACCGTTCCCGAGCTGTGCTGGTCGTAGCCGGGCTGCTCTTGATTGGAGGGATCATGACCCTTTTGTATCCCTCCCTGCAAACAATCCGCATTCCGCAATCCACAATCCACAATCAGGAGGCGCAGCCTCCGTTGCCTTTGCCCGACAAACCTTCCATCATCGTGCTGCCCTTTGTCAACATGAGCAAAGACCCCGAGCAGGAGTATTTCAGCGATGGCCTCACCGAAGTGCTCACCGGCGACCTCTCCAAGATCTCTAGTCTCTTTGTCATCGCCCGCAACTCCGCCTTCACTTACAAAGGCAAGGCAGTGAAGGTGCAAGATGTGGGGCGCGAGATGGGAGTACGGTACGTGCTGGAAGGCAGTGTGCAGAAAGCGGACCAGCGAGTACGGATCGTGGTGCAGTTGGTCGAGGCGGCGACCGGCTATCACCTGTGGTCCGAGCAATATGATCGCCCACTCAAAGATATCTTTGCGCTGCAAGATGAGATCGTGCAAAAGATCGTGACGACGCTGAAGCTGCAGCTCACCTTGCAGGAGCAAGGGTTTATCGTGCGCAAACACACGGACAACCTGGAGGCCTACGATGCCTTCTTGCGTGGGCTGGGGTACCATTGGGGGGACTACACGAAAGAGGCCATTGCCCAAGCGCAGCAGATGTATGAGAAAGCCTTTGCCCTGGACCCGCAGTATGCGGACGCGTACGTCTGGTTGGGGTGGACCTACACCTTTGAATGGGTGGCTCGCTGGAGTACAGACCCCCAGACCCTGGAGCGTACGTTGGCGCTGGCGCAAAAGGCTATCGCCCTGGATGACTCCCTGCCTGTAGCCCATTTACTTTTGAGCTATGTCTTGGCACTGAAACAACAGTATGACCGAGCCCTGGCCGAGAGTGAGCGGGCTATCTCCCTTGATCCCAACAATGCGGACAGCTATGCAATCCGGGCGACGGTACTGAACTTAGCGGGCAGGCCGGAAGAAGCCCTGCGGATGATGGAGCAGGCGGTACGTCTCAACCCCGGCTCTCCGCCCTGGTACTTATTAGACTTGGGCCAGGCCTACTACCGGACCGGGCGGTATGCCCAGGCAATCGCCACGATGAAGGAACTCATCAGCCGTAGCCCCAATTATTTTGCGGCCTACGTCATCCTGGCTGCCAACTATGTGCAGCCATGGGCTTTTCAGCAGAGTCCGGATTCCCAGACGTTGGAGCAGGCGTTGGCGGCGGGGCAACGGGCCATTGCCCTGGATGACACTGTGCCCTGGAGCCACTCTTTCTTGGGCATTGTCTATCTGTGGCAAAAACAGTATGACGAGGCCCTGGCGGAGATGGAGCGGGCCGTCGCCCTCGACCCCAACGAGGCTTTGAACTCTGCGGCTCTGGCTGAGGGGCTGAGCTATATGGGCAGGTCAGAGGACGCCCTGGAGGCAGCAGAAAAGGCGCTACGCCTGAAGCCTTTTGCTGTGGACATTCACTTATACAGCATCGGCGTTGCCTATGCCGTGGCAGGGCGGGATGCGGAAGCGCGGGCACCCTTGCAGCGCTATCTCAGTCGCTACCCCAACATTCTGGGTGCCCATCTCATGCTGGCCGCGGTCTACAGCGAGTTAGGCCAAGCCGCCGAGGCGCGGGCGGAGGCCGCCGCAGTCCTGCGGATCAATCCTCAGTTCTCATTGGAAGTTCACAAACAGAGAGAGCCGATCAAAGATCCGGCGGTCTTAGAGCGTCATCTGGCCGCTCTGCGCAAGGCGGGGCTGAAGTAAACGATGAACGATGAATGATGAACGATGAATAAAGAGCAGGAGTGCTGACTTATCTGAGTCGGGCTGAAGCAGAGGCCGTGCGTACCTAAGCTTGAACTCTGGACTCGATCTCATCACGACACTGCTACAATGGGCTGCCGCTCGCCCAAGGGCAACATGAGCCCGGCGCCCAGGGTTGTGGCCGGGATGAGGATCAGCAAGGCCAGCTGATAGGAGCCGGTCGTGTCGAATACCCAGCCCATGAGAAACGGCCCGAAGACCGCGCCAAAGGCGAATGCGCCGAAGATCCAGCCGTAGATCTCGCCAAACGCTTTCAGACCGAAGTAACGAGCCGTGAGGTAGGGCATAAGGTCGGATTCGGCGCCGAAGCCTATCCCGAGCATTGCGGCAAACAGCAAAGCTAGACGCTCGTCACTACTACCCAGTGCCGCCAGCAGGCCAAGCACGACTGCCAGGAAGTAACTGGTCGCCACCAAACGAGGCGGAAGCCGATCAAGCAGATAACCGGTAGTGACTCGACCGACCGCGCCCATGGCCGAGAAGAGCATCAAGGCCGCAGCTGCCTGTTGGGTGGACAGTCCTTGGTCGGTCAGCAAGGGGGCGAGGTGGGTAATGCAGCCGTGGATGGTGGCGCTGAGCAGGGAAAAACTGACGGCCATAAGCCAGAAAGGCAGCGTTCTCCTGGCCTCAGCAAACGTACTATCTCGGCTGGAAGTTCCATGATGTGTGAAGGCGACCGGAGACTCTGCGTCTTCTGTATCCCCATCAGGTCGCAGGCCCAGTTGTTGCGGGCTCTCGACCAGGAACAGGCCGACCACCGGGAGGATGATACTCCACACCAGCAACCCGAGCGTCGCATAGGCCCAGCGCCAGCCCCAATGAGCAATCACATAGGTGACCAGTGGCGGCGCGAACATACCCCCGACGAACACCCCTACGCCCATGAAACCTAAGGCCAGTCCCCGTTGCCGCACGAACCAGCGCGAGATCGCCGTGGCATAGGGGATAGTCGTGAGACCAATCCCGCCGAGCGCAGTGAACAGAGAAAGCCCGTAGAAGTGCCAAATCGAGGCGGAGAGGGATAAGAAAGACAGAAACCCACTCCCGAATAACAAAGCCGCACACAGGACCACTTTGCGCGGACCAAACCGGTCGGCGAACAATCCGACGATAGGCGCGGCAAGGGAAGCAAAGCCCGCGACAATGGAAAAGCCCAACGAGATAGCACTGCGGCTCCAACCAAACGTCTCGGCCAGGGGTTTGATGAAGATGCCAAACGTACCGGTAACGAGAATTGGACCAGAGGTCAAGGCAATAGCGGTGACCAGCACCATCCACCAGCCGTAGAAGATGGGCGGAGATCGGAAGGACTTTGTCATGACCGTAGACGCCATAGTCTACCTCCCCAAGGACGTACTGCGAGCGGACGGATTGTACACGCCTAAGCGTCGGGGGTCGAGTGGTCAGGCTAAGACCAACAGGTTGCTTTGACAGAACCGCTGCGTCCGATGTAGAGTAAGGCAACGCGTATCGCCCGACTGAGGAGGGAACCATGAGCATCAAAGGAAAAGCCGCGATTATCGGGTTCGCCGAGATGGCCCCACAGAAAGGAGACGGAGCTAAGACTCCACTTGGCATTATTAGCGAAGTGACGAGGGAAGTTATTAGCGATGCCGGCCTGGCCAAGAACGACATTGATGGTCTGCTGACCGGCTGGGCGCTGGGGGAATATAGCGTCCTGTGGCCGTCGGTCGTCGCCGAGTATCTGCAGTTGCAGCCCAGGTATTTTAGTCAAATTGAACTGGGCGGCGCCTCGGCGGCGGGGATGGCATGGCGAGCGGCGGCGGCGATTGAAGCGGGGATGTGTAATAACGTCCTGTGCGTCGTCGGCGACACCCGGGGAACCAAAGCCACCGGCATGAAACCCCCAGCCTTTCCGCGCCTGGATTCCGAGTTCGACGCGCCGTACGGGCTGATTGCCGCCAATCCTGGTTATGCCCTGATTGCCCGGCGCCATATGGCCGAATTTGGCACCAAGCCTGAGCAAATGGCCAAGATCGCCGTCGATCAACGCAAGAACGCGTGTAAGAATCCTACCGCCTTGTTCGGCAGCAAAGAGATCACGATCGACGACGTGCTCAACTCGCGCATGATCGTTGATCCCCTGCATTTACTAGAGATTGTCAGCCCCTGCACAGGCGGTGCGGCCTTCATCGTGACGAGTGCTGAACGGGCCAAAAGCGCGCCCAATCGGCCAGTGTATCTCTTGGGTGCTGGTGAGGCGGGTGGGCATTGCGGCATTACTCGCGCGCGCAGCCTCACCACCTCTCTGGTCAAGCCTGCGGCCGAATCGGCATTTAAAATGGCAGGGGTGTCGCCGAAAGACATGCACTTCGTCCAGCCGTACGACTGCTACACCATCACTGTGCTCGTGACTCTGGAAGATGCCGGTTTCTGCAAGAAGGGTGAGGGGGGCCGGTTTGTTGAAGAGCATGACCTCACTTACAAAGGCGATCTCCCCTGTAACACTCATGGTGGGCAGCTTTCGTTTGGCCAACCCGGTCTGGCCGGCGGCATGAGCCACGTCATCGAAGGGGTGCGACAGTTGATGGGCCGGGGCGGTGAACGCCAGGTGAAGGATGCGACCATCGGCTATGTGAACGGCAATGGCGGCATCATGAGCGAACAGTGCAGCTTGGTGCTGGGGGTTCAATAAGCGACAGCTATTGCTGCGCTATCAGTCCTGAGTGCAAAGTTCTGAGTGCCGAGTAGGAAAATCAAAATTGGACTCAGGACTCGGCACTCAGGACTCGGGACTAAAGAATAGAGGAGTGATCTCATGGCGGATTATAAGAAACCTCTGCCGCGACCGACTGTGGCCTCTGTGCCATTCTGGGAAGCCGCCAAGCGCCACGAACTGCAGATCCAGCAGTGTGGCAGTTGCGGCGCGCATATTTTCTATCCACGCGAGGTGTGCCCGGAGTGCCTGTCCGCGAATCTCCAGTGGCTCAAGGTTTCCGGGAAAGGCACGGTCTATTCCTATACAATCGCCGAAGCCCCGACTCATCCCACTTTCATGGAAGACGTGCCCTATGTGATTGCCATCGTCGAACTGGCCGAAGGACCACATCTCACGACGAATATCACTGGCTGTAAGCCGCACGAGGTGCGGGTCGGGATGCCGGTAGTGGCGGCCTTCGACGATGTCACGCCGGAAGTAACTTTGGTGAAGTTTCGACCAGCGTGACGAAAGCTTTTAGCTCTCAGCCCTCAGCTTTCAGCTCAGACACGGAAACCCGAATCGACCGTGCCCCTGCTTTGTCTGGCTGAGTGCTGATCGCTGACTGCTGCATGCTTAAACCGACAGAAAGGAACGGCGATGCGAAACGTATGGTGCAACCTCTTAGCTGTGGGATTGCTGACGCTCACTTTTGCCGGTGGCGCTTTCGCCGCGGCTGAAGTTGGCAGCCCAGCTCCGGATTTTTGCCTCCCGTCCAGTCAGGGAGAGAAGGTGTGCCTCAAGGATTTCAAAGGCAAAGAGAACGTGGTCTTGCTCTTTTATATTCTCGACTTCACCCCAGGATGAACCATGCAGCTTTCCTCCGGGCAGGAGGAAACCCAAAAGAAGCTGAATGCCAAGGTTTTGGGGATCAGCACGAACCACGGGGCTTCGCAAAAAGTCTTCGCGCAACAAATTAAGCTTGACTACCCGCTGTTGAGTGCTTTTGATGCACCGGATGTCATTGCCAACTATTCGGGTTGGTTGGATAAAGATAAGCGGCTCAGCAACCGTGCCTACTTTATCATCGACAAGCAGGGAGTCGTCCGCTTCAAAAAGGTGATGGAGAAGCCGAGCGAGATTCTCCCGGCACCAGAATTGGAACACGCCCTCGCCGAACTGAAGTAAGGACTGAGGTAGGAGTGCTGAGGACTGAGCTAAGCATTGATCCATTTTTTCATGGTCCCATTGCCTTATGGGTTCAATCTTTCCATGCCTCAATTTCCCTCAGTCCTGTGAGCTTGTTGGCTTGCGCTCTTTGTCGGCGAGATGGATAATAAGGCCCTTAGCGAAATTCTCCAGGGAGAAGGAGGCGTGAGGTGAAAGCTCTTCACTCAGCTTTTTGGCTTTTAGTGGTTGCCTTACTCTCTGCGTGGCCGGCTCTGCTCTCTGCGCAAGAGAGGCACTCCGTATCATCCCCGACGGGGAACGCTGTCCCAACTCCGTCGGAGAACCGGCAGGGACGTGCAGTTGGCGCACCGCAGGTGCTTGAGATCGCGCCGCAGGAGTTGACGGCGCCAGAGGTCGCTGCCCCACCACCCGGGTCCTTGCCTCCAGCCAACGAGCGCGCCCTTGGCGTGGGTGATCCTCAGGATGACGGCTTACGGCCAGACCTGTCTATGCCTATTGCCGTGAAACGCAATTATCTTGGGGTACTGTATGCCACGGCTGAGGAGGGACAACCCGGCGTCAAGGTGCTGGACGTCGTGCAAGGCAGTCCCGCCGACCGGGCGGGATTTCGCGGGGTGAATACTCCGGGGAGTCATTCCAACGATCTGGTGAAAGCGGCGATCGTGATTTTGGCCATGTCTCCGGTTGGCCCTTTTGCCATTCCTCTGGCGATTGCGCACGACCTCTATACCAGCCGTCAATCTCCTGGGGACTTAATCGTGTCCGTGGGAGATCACCAGATTCGCGACGCGCAAGAGTTCAGCGAAGAAATGCGCCGTTATCAGCCTGGTGAGACGGTGTCCTTCTCGATCATGCGCGGCGGGAAACCGCTGCAGATTACGGTTCAGCTTGAAGAAGAACCGTCGTAGAGATAGTGAAGAGTGAAAAATGAAGAGTGAAGAATGAAAAAAACTCTTAACTCTTGACTCTTAACTCTTCGTTGTTTCCTGCCGTCTGCGCCTTAAACGCCTTGACCGTGTTCTGCATCAACATTGACACCGTGACCGGACCGACCCCGCCGGGCACGGGGGTAATGAACGCAGATCGCTCTTGTGACCCAGCAAACTCGACGTCGCCCACGATCCGTTT
>JACQEL010000629.1 GCA_016200595.1 Deltaproteobacteria bacterium | reverse complement strand
CACTGGTCCTGCTACCGAGCTGTATGGGCCATACGAAGATAACACCATCGTGCCAAAGCCGATGGAAAATGCCCTCGGGATCAAGCCGCGGCACGGCCAACAGGTCACCGATTCTAAGCTGTGTGCCTCCTGCCACAACATTCTGCTGCCAGTCTTCAACAACGACGGGACTCTCCACACCTTGCGGACTGTCAAGGGCGAGAGAATCCAAGCCAGCTACGAGCAGGCTACCGGCCTAGAGTGGGACAACAGCGATTTTGCCAAGCCGGGAGAGAGTTTTAAGTCGTGTCAGGATTGCCACATGCCCACCGAACTCCACACCGTGCACGGTCAGACTTCGCAGCCCCTCCCTTTGACCCCCATCAAGATCGCCGTCATCCAAGACGACACCTCCGCTCCCACGACGTACAGCCTGCCCGTGGAAGACATCACGCAGACGGAACGGGATCGCTTTTCCCGCCATGCCTTGCATGGCTTGAATCTCTTTTTGAATGAAATGTTTCAGCAATTTCCCTTGTTGCTGGGGCTGCGGCAGATCGACGCCCTGGTCACCAACCCCGAAACCCCGGAGACCTTCAAGATACAGCCAGGGTTGATCACCGGTCGTAACTCTATGCTGCAGATGGCTAGCCAGCAAACGGCCGACCTGAAGATTAGTAGCCTGGAAGTCGCCCATAATGGGCGCCTGCACGTCAAGGTGCTGGTGACGAACAAGGCGGGCCACTCTCTGCCGTCCGGGGTAGCATTCCGGCGGATGTTCCTGGAACTCGTGGTGAAGGATATTGATGGGAAGCCAATCTGGGCATCGGGACTCACCAATGAACTGGGCGTGATCCTGGATGGCCTGACGGGCAAGCCACTACGGACGGAGAACGCCTACACCAACCGGAGCAAGTTTCAACCGCATTACCAGCAGATTACCAAGGGCAGCCAGGTGCAAATCTATGAAGAGCTCTACACTGATTCGGCGGGCGAGCTTACGACCAGCTTCCTCCGCCGAGTGCACAGCGTCAAAAATAACCGCCTCAAGCCGAAAGGATTCGACCCGGAGACGTTTGAGAATAATCCCTCTCCCTATATTCAGGAGTTGGGGGAACTGGTGGGGAACGTCGCCGACGATCCCTATTATGCGAATCCACAGTTAACCGGGGCCGACGAGATCGAGTATGTCATCCCGTTTACGCAAGACCAAAGCGCTCGCCTCGGGAACGTGACGGTAGCGTTGTACAGTCAGTCGATTCCGCCGTTCTATCTGCAGCAACGTTTCGCCGATGCTAATGCTGGCCCGGCCGAAAAAGAGGAGATTCAACGGTTGTATTACTTGACCAGTCATCTCAACACGGAGACGCCCGCGGATACGGCTGGGATAAAACAGTGGAAACTGAAGGTCGCTGCGGCCTGTGCCCAGGTGCAGTCACAAGAGGTTTGCCAGAACTAGACGTGGAAGCCAAGGGTTCGCCCTAGAAGAAGTGTTGGGCTGGCTTCTAGTACTTAGTCAGTTTGAAAATGCAGGGTTATCATTGCGAGCGCCGCGAAGCAATCTCATCTCTTGGCAGCCCCACAGAGATTGTTTCGTCGCGGAGTTTATCCTGAGCGAGGTCGAAGGACTCCTCGCCATGACTCCGCGAATCCGTGCTGACTGACTACTCGAGCCGTGGTCAAGCAAGACTCTCCGCTCAAAAGTGTTTCAACGGGACTTTGCCAATACCGAACTTGTAGAATTATTTTGGTTCATGGACACTTTTAGTGAACGCAGGATAATGCCCTACTTGACAAGAGACTTCATGTCGTCAGACTCAAGCCGCGCTGGCAATGCTCGTTCATAGTCGCACGGAGGTGCTCGTATGAAGATGCTTCGGGTTGCAGTCTTATTTATGCTATGCGGGTCCGTTTCTTACGGTATTCCTCCAAGCGCCGTAGCAGAATTTCCTTGTACTGCTGTCATATATCTCTTTCGGCACGCTGAAGATGCAGCCCCGGGCCCGAATACGAAGACTATTCTAGACGGGGTCACTTACTCTAGTAAGCTACACCCTTGGGGTGATGCACACGCCGCCCTCTACAATGACATGATTACAAGCTTGGGAACCCTATTTAATGACACGCTCTGTCCCGTCGGCAAAGTTTATACGGTAAGTCCCACTAAACCTAATGGCGAGCTGGGAAGTACAAATCCATATAAGACTGCCCAGCCGTTGGCTCTTCTCACAATGAATGCCAATCCTATTATCACAATAGGTCAAAAAAGAATCGATGAACATTTTGGACTCGGAGGCGTTACACCCGACGAACTCCACGCGGACTATGCTCCAATATTACGCGACGGGTTATCAGTTGCATTTTTTTGGACAAGTCAAGGTTTGCCTGACCTTGCATTGGCGATTAATTCTGCCTTCCCGATTCCAGCAACTCCAAAACCTCTACGGAACTCTGTCTTTATGTATAAGTACTTTTTTGGTTTTCTTGATCCGATCGGAGCCGGAGAACCCCCCGACCCCCGCAGCAAATGGTATGACAAATACAGACAGTGTTTTAACTATAATCCCAATAGGAGGAAGGGTAAATTTAGCCCCCTGGACGGCACAGATGCGGAACGCCCTGGAGAATTTTACTGTTCTAATAGCGGGACTTTACCCATTATACCTTCCAAGGATCTATGGCAGTTAAGGGGCCGAATCTGCGATATAACATCCGGGTTCCACGCCCTGCCGAGCGACGCCTTCAGTGGCTATGGCGAATATTACGGCTATTGCACAGCGCCGTATTACCGCTGATTCCCGAGCTTCGGCAAATTTCCCTCTATAGTGAGTCTGCTGGCGGGATTGCTGATTGATAAGTTTACCTCCCACTTGCCGCTGTCTCGCCAACCTCAGCGGCTCCTCCAGGCCGGGATGCGGCTGAGTCGGGGCACGCTGACGCAGTGGGTCCAACGGGCGGCGGAGTTGTGAGAGCCGATCAAACGGCCCTGTGGTCGGCCTCGCCAACGGCCAGCCAAGCTCCCTGCCGCTCAGGCGTATGACTCGGCCGAGAAGCGACGCGCCTTGCGCCAGCGGGGCATTCCCCCACGGATCGCGCGGCGAGGCATCGAGTCCTCGGAGCGCTTGGGTCGCTAGCGCTGGATCGTAGAACGGACGCAAGCGTGGGTCAATCGCTTTTGGTGGCTCAAGATCCGTTATGAGCGGCGCAGTGACATTCACTTGGCGTTTCTCCATCTCGGTTGTGCCCTGATCTGCTGGAACTTTATGGTCAACGCGTTTTGTTAGGGACTCTAAGTACACCTCACCCCGCCGTACAACTTTTATCCCCCGTGCTTCTCCCCTGCTTCCTCATCAAGGCTAAACCACTCCTCTGCAATTGTACGATCACGCTCAGCGTAGTCTAATGCCTCCTGTTTTAACTCCTCCCGGAGATTGGCTGTGGCGCGCTTTTCCACAAAACACTTCACCGCTTCATCGATCAGGCGGCTCCGCCCCCTTTTAGGGGCAACACGCTTCAGCAGTCGAAGGGTCTCAGGAGACACCCCTGATTGACTGACAAAAGTCGGAGGGGAGTTTTCCAAACTTGGCCTGCTGTGCCATCACTTGACTTGAGCGTTACATCAAGGCAGGTGCATTATGGAAAATCCCCCCCGTCTCTATAGTGGGCTGATGGAAGTGTTGGGTCAACATGGCCAGTGGCGCGATGTGCGCCATCTCCACACTCTGGTCTGGATGGTGGTAGGGCTCATCCACTCGGGCTGTGTGAGTCTCACGGCCTGGGTGCCCTTCGTGCGGGGGCGGGCGCGCTACGCCCAGAGTACCCAGCGGCGATTTGCCCGCTGGCTGCAGAATCCGCGGGTGGAGGTCCATCCGCTCTATGCGCCCCTGAGCCAGACGGCCTTGGCCGAGTGGGGGCAACACCGGGTATATCTGGCGCTGGATACCAGCATGTTGTGGAATCAGTACTGCATCATCCGGATCTCCCTCGTTTATCGGGGCCGTGCTGTGCCCTTGGTGTGGGAGGTCCTGGAGCATGGCAGCAGCAGTGTGGCCTATGAGGCGTATGCGGCCTTGCTGGAGGCTGTCCCGCCGTTGTTACCCCCAGGGGGCAAGACTTTACCACATCAGCCCAAGAACGAGGCCCAGTACAGACGTTGCGCAACTTAGGCAAGTCTGACACTCTCTTTTTCTGAAGGGGAAGTTTACCGGATCGACGACTCCTACGGTGACTGGTCATGGCCTGCGGGGGGTACCCCGCCACCAATTAAAGTAGCCATCCCACGAGATGTAGCCATAATAGCCGAACCGGTCCGGTGCCGGGCTCAGGTCGGCTACCTGCCGCACTTCACTGCCGTTGTCGCGCATCAGCCACAGGCTGGCTCGGCCCTGCTGGTCCATGCGGGCAAACAGTATGTGACTGCTATCAGCCGACCACAGCGGCCGCTCGTCACGGTAGGCGGCATCGTGGGTTAGCGGGCGCTTCTCAGAGCCATCCCTGTTCATCACCCAGATCCGACGCTTAGCCATTGCGACTTTGGCTTCTTCACCCCCACCCACAAAGCCAATGTCTGGGGCTGCGACGTACGCGATTTGGTGTCCATCCGGAGACCAAGCGGGTGAGAATGCGGCCGTTTTCTCATCCGTTAGGTAGGTCAGGGTGCCGTTGGTCAGTTCCACTATGGCGATGCGCTTATGGGACCACGTCTCGCGGCCCCCACCTGCAGTAACGGCCAGGAGCTTCCCATCGGGAGCCCAGGCCAGAAAGTCATTATTCGTCAGCATGGATTCAACGAGTTTCTTTGGCCGGCCGCCACTAGTGAGAAGAGCCAACAGCGAGGTGCCATCAGCTAGAAGCGACATCGAGAAGAGGGGCCAAGGTTGCAAAAGGATATACTGGCTGTCCGGGGACCATCCGGCCACCATAAGTCCACCCGGGGCTGACGCCGTGTTAAAGAGCTCGGTCGGGTTGCTACCGTCGGCGCGGATGCGCCAGAGGCTGACATATCTATTATCTGGGGGCTGCTTTTCCTTCGCCATTTCCTCTTGTACGTAGATAAGCCATTGCTCATCGGGGCTCCAGGCCAGGCCGAAAAACCCTAATCTCTCTTCGCTCTCGTTGCCTACTACCAGTCCCCGCTCGCGCCACTCGTCGGCCTTAGCTACGTGTACGCTGCCCGTGTGAGTCATGTACGCCAGCGTATTTGATACCGGCGACCACGCAAACGTATGCACTTTAGCGCCGGCGCTGAGGGCTTTAGCGTTCGCACCAGAAGGTCGTACCACCCAGACTCTATCGTCTTTGACATAAGCCACCCACTCGCTTGAGGGCGCCCAGATAAAACTGTTCACTGGGGCGCTGGGGCTCAGGGCTTTAGCGTTCGCACCGGAAGGTCGTACCACCCAGAATCCATCGTCTTTGACATAAGCCAACCACTGGCCCGAAGGCGCCCAGCGAAAGCTCGGAGAGCGTCCATCCGTAGTGAGCTGCTGCGGTTGCCCGTCAGGTAACTCTTTTATGCACAGATTGCCCCCCTTGAGGTAGGCCAGCATTCCTAAGGGATGGGATCTCGCTTCCTTTTGGGCGAGAGCGCCACTATTAGCGATTGGGAGAACCAGCGGCAAAAGCAGGACGCTGATGAAGAGGCTTTTCAACATATTTGCACTCATCCGATGGCATCTCCTGCGGAAGGGGTAGACGATATGGATAGAAAGGTACATAGGGGAATTATTACAGGTGTGAGACCGTGCTACTGCTGCAGAAGGTTGTGGAACTCGCCTTTGGCAAAATTATTGTGGCAAGGCTTTACCACACTACCGTCTGAGGAAGAATGCTTTATCAGCCCAAGAACGAGGCCCAGTACATGGCGGTTCCAGGCTCAATTGGATGCGCGTCGACCTCGACATAGACCGACTTTGGATAAGGACCGAGCCACGTGAAAAGGTCTAAGAGGCGACAGCCTCCTGGACCGCCGTATACGGCATGAATATTGTCGCGTGCAGTCGTGAGGGTCGAGCATGCACCCATCGTTAAGACGCGGTTCCCGGTCTCATGAATGCAGACCCGACGCCCAGGGGGCGGCATGCGCTCGGGACCGAGGAGGTCGTAGCTCCGGATATGGACTCGGCCTTTCAGCACAAAGAGAATGCCATTGTAGTATCGATGATCATGGGGCGGGAGGCCTGTGCCTTCAGCCAACCAGAACTCGGTGACTTCCCAAAGGTGGTGTTTTGGCAGCTCATTCCACGGCGGAATGGTCAAGAGATCCACCTGCTGGATCTGTTCGACGATCTGTGCAACGTAAGTTTCTTCGTCGAGGTGTTGCGCTGAAAGACTCTCGGCGCGAGGAATAAGATCGCGGACAAACTCCTCCCAGGTAATTGAACCCGGCTCCAATACGGTACGCGAAGAGGAGTCCTTCGGCAATAAAGGGCTGAGGGCTCCGGCTGACGTGCTAATATTATCACTGTGCATGATCTCGCCGCCAATGGGCTCATATATAGTGTTATGTCGAACCGGAAGCGAAGAATCTCCTAGAGGAACGAAACCCTTCGCCGTGCTCAGGATGAGAGAACAGATGCAGACTTATATATAACGGAATACAAATCGGTACTACACGGCAGTCTATACTATCGCCCATTTACGCTCTCACTCTATGGGATCATAGCTCGGAGACAATAATCTGTTGGCCAAGCTCGTCAGGAGTAAGGGACTTCGCGGCTACCACCTGACCGTCTGCCATGCGTACCGCGAAGACGACCCAGCCTAATATCCCCTCGTGCGGTATGCCATTCACGACGAACTGGGCGAATCCCAGATCGTCTTCAATCCAGATGTCGAGCGGGCAGCGCGAGCCCAGCTTGCTCGCAATGTAGCGGTAAGCAGGCGAGCGCTTGACCCCACCAACTACCTGCCGTACCAATTCAGGTTCGAGACCCCATGCCGCTACACGAGCGGCAAAGTTCTCTCCTCAACGCCTTCCCTTAGCCATTACGTGTAGATCCTCGATATGTCGAACTCGTGAGTACCAGGATGCCAGCAGCCGATTATTTGCACGTGCTGGCTGATTTGTAGACCCGAAAAGTCACGGCTTGCAGGTTGGTCGATGTCGCGGAGGATAATAGTGTAAGGCCGGATGTGCCCCATGAACTGCATGTCAGAGTCGGAGAAAAGGAACCGCTTTCCCGTAGCGTCGATATCGTTAATCTGAAGATGGAGGTTCACGATGTTCACCCACATCGTCTCGACGAGGAAGCGGCCATCTGCGGTCGGCTCGCCACGGGCGTAGAAGAAGTCGCCAGGCAAGACTGCATCGAGGGTAGTATCTTGACCCTTCCATACCCGGGTCTCACTTAGAATCTCGATGCGCTGGACCAAGGAGTCCTCATTGAAGGACACAATTGTGCCCCCATCAATCGTCTGGACAAGCCCCATAGCGAAATTCGGGTTACGTTCTCCAGCCGTGTTGAGGGCCTGCAGCTGGCTACCGGTTGGCTGCTCGAGCCCAAGAGGAGCAATTGCGGTCACGCTCAGAACTCCGGCGCTCCCCAAAACAGCTCCTTTGAGCAGCTGGCGGCGGTTGATCACATTCATGAACACACCTCCTTTCCATCAATTGATTGATCAACACTTGGTGATGTTCTGGTTAATTTGGGTCGGGAAGAGGCCGATGGCGAGATCACCACCGACGGCCAAGTAGGCCGCTGGCGTTAAATCAATGATGCGCGTTATCCCAATGACAAGGGGGGAATTAGGGCAGTTTTTCACCGTCAAACAGTAATCCTTCACCCTGGGACCACAGTCTGCAATAGCCGCATTGACGGAACGCCCTGTGCAGCGGTTTATAACGTTGATGGCCGTCCCGCAGCTGAGGCGCGGGAAGGTGAGCTTGCAAACATCCGGGTGCGTAATCTGTAGGCATCCGTCAGAGGTATTAGGCCACGCATACTGGTTACTGCCCGAGAAACAGTTACCACAGGCGCCCCTACAGTGCGAGTCGTTGCAGTTTTTTCCTGGCGGGCACCCTGTATCCGCGCAAGACACGCACTTTTGTTGCGTGTCGTCATAGTACAAACAGCATGGTCCCCATGGGGCCCCGCAGCAAAACCAGCTCGCTACGCCAACGTTAATTGTCGTGCAAGTACACATTGCTTCCTCCTTTCCGTTCTTCCGGCTACATGCGTCACCGGACTTTTGGTACATCGCCTCTGGAGAATTGTTATTGAGCGTTTCTTTAGCGCAATTCTTGCCGCTGCTGCAATTACCAAAAAGGGTGACTTGGGAATCGTAAAAATGGGTGAGAGTAAGGTCACCTATTGGGGTGACAGCAAAAACTTGGATAATACGAGAAATACCGGTCCCGTAGGACCACTAGCTCATGAGCTTGGATATTTCACTTAATGTTATCTCTTTCTACCCGGCGTTGACTCCTCTAGTCGTACCAGTCCCCGTCTGAATGCAATAGTCACTGCTTGTGTGCGATCGCTCACACTAAGCTTGGAGAAAAGGTGAGTAAGATGGATTTTCACCGTGTTCCCACTCAAGCTCAATGTGGTTGCCATCTCCTTGTTACTCTTGCCGGCCACTAACAAACGCAACACCTCTTGCTCTCGTGGAGTCAATTCTGGCCCACGTATGCGCCCCGTTAACTTCGCTGTGATCGGGGCTGGGATCCGTGTCTGTCCATCGTGCACAGCGCGGACCGTCTCCAGGAGTTCCTCGGGTGTAGTATCTTTCAATAGATAGGCCGCAGCGCCGGCCTGGAACGCGCGGTAAATGTCTTCGTCATCGTCATAGATCGTGAGCACGATGATGCGTGCGTCAGGGAACTGCTCACAGATCGCGGTAATCGCCGCCACCCCGTCCATCTCGGGCATGCGCAGGTCGAGCAAGGTCACATCCGGGCGGAGGCGGCGGTAGAGGCCTACCGCCTCTGTCCCATTACTAGCTTCACCAACCAACTTCATGTCCTTCCAATCCTCAATGAGGGCGACAAGTCCTCGGCGGACCACCGCATGATCATCAGCAATGAGAATACGAATAGGCTTTTTCGCTTTCATGACGAGATCCCTGAAGGGCGAAAGTCCTCGACCACAACTACTTTCGTACCCTTACCTAGCTGACTGGTCACGGTGAAGCGGCCTCCTATCTGTTCGGCGCGCTCCCGCATGCTGATCAAACCGAAGCTGTCGCCGACGGCCGATCCGCGGACGTCGAAGCCCCGACCGTCGTCCTGCACGCGCAATTGCGCTCCATGCGCTCTGAAGCTGAGATCAACCGCGATGTTCCGCGCCTGGGCATGGTGGCAGGCATTCGCTAGAGCTTCTTGGGTGATACGTAGCAGGTTTGTTTCGACCTCTGCCGAGCCTCAGTAAGACCCGCGCGGGCTAACGCACACGCCTCCTCCAAGCGCGTGCGAGCCTTTTCTGGGTGGGTTACCAGCACACGCTGCGCTGCCTCCACGTGTGCTATGATGCCAGCCAAGCTCTGAGCTAACGTATCGTGTATTTCTCGCGCGATGCGGCTACGCTCCTCAAGTATGGCAGCTTCTGCTCGCTTGCGTTCGGTGATGTCCAGCACCATCCCCTCGTAGCCAATAATAGTGCCGTGGGCGTCGCGGATTGTACGAGCATAGAGGCTCACGATAATGTGTTCACCTCCTTTCTTTTTCCGGCGTACCTCTACCCCTTCGAGCACGCCGGCAGCCTCATGGGCGGCACGCAGGTGTGCCCGTTGTATCGGGTCTACATAGAGATCATCGGGAAGGGTGAGGGTCACCACTTCCTCTGCGGACTCATAGCCCAGCATGCGCACCAACGCTGGGTTGACGTCCAGAAAGCGTCCTTCCGGGGTGCTGCGAAAGATGCCTTCTAGCGCATGTGTGAAGAGCGAACCGTAGAGTTCCTCGCTTTCTCGCCGTGCCTTTCTCGGCTGCTTGCGCCTATTCATGACTTCCTCCGCTTTTCCCAGGCTCTTGCCACCGAGCTGCCACTATTCTTGATAGATATCGGTACAAATAAATCTGAGGATTAGCACCAGCAGAGGACCCTCTTCGACAAGCTGTGTGAGATCTGTCAGGATTTAAGCCTAAAGGGTGAGCGAGGAGAGTACTCGTAATTAAAGGAAATCTGTTTGCTCTGAGCTTATCGCAGCAGGAACGAATCTCAGAGCAAGGGCAAAACATCTTCACGTGGCACACGAGAAAGGAGTCCGGCTATGTCTTTGCCACTTGACCACATTCAGGTCATTGATTTGACCCGCGCTCGTTCAGGCCCAACCTGCGTCCGTCAACTCGCTGATATGGGTGCGCAGGTCATCAAGGTTGAGCAACCTGATGATGAAGAAGGAGTGAGCCGCCATAACTCTGACTTCCAGAATCTGCATCGCAACAAGCGGAGCCTCGTGCTAAATCTCAAAGACCCGCGCGGGCTCGTAATTCTGAAACAGCTGGCAACGAGAGCCGATGTCTTGGTGGAAAATTATCGGCCGGATGTGAAAAAGCGCCTAGGTATCGATTATGCGGATTTGCGGCCACTCAACCCGCGGCTGATCTACGCCAGCATTTCTGGCTTTGGGCAGACTGGTCCGTACCAAGGCCGACCAGGTTATGATCAGATTGCCCAAGGGATGGGGGGACTGATGAGTATTACGGGTCCGCCGGGGGGAGGTCCGTGGCGCGTGGGTATTCCAGTAGCGGACTTGAGCGCCGGCCTGCTGGCCGCTCAAGGGGTCCTGGTCGCCCTCCTCGAACGTGAACGTTCAGGCGAAGGACAGTGGGTGCATACTTCCCTGCTAGAGGCGATGGTAGCGATGCTCGACTTCCAAGCAACCCGCTGGCTGATGGACAAAGAGATACCTCCACAGGCTGGCAATAATCATCCCACAGGAATTCCCACTGGCACGTTCAAGGTCAAGGATGGGTATCTCAACATCGCCGCCAGTGGGCAGCATATGTGGAAGCGCTTGTGCGACGCTCTGGGCGCGATAGAGCTGTACGAGGATTCGCGCTTTTCTACGCCGGGCCGGCGCTCCAAGAACCGCGATATCTTGACAGTCGCCCTCGAAGAGAAACTCCAGACAAAAACTTCCGCTGAGTGGATTACGACACTCAACGCTGCTGGCGTACCGTGCGGGCCAATCCTGGCACTCGACCAGGTCTTCGCCAATGAACAAGTGCAACACCTTGGGCTGGCACGCACAATCGATCATCCGCAACTTGGTCGAATTCAGATCCTCGGCCCGTCGGTAAATCTGAGCCGCTCTCCCGGTGCCATCCGAACTCCGACTCCAGAAAAAGGAGAGCACTCAGACGAGATCCTGCGGGAGTTAGGCCTGAGCGCCTGGGGATAGGAAAATTCTTGAAAAGGAAGGCAGTTCTCAGTGCCAGCCGTTTCGAGTTTTGTTCCGGTGCTTGCGGCTGACCGTGCGGGCACAAGAGGCGTAGAGGGGAGAAGCCAGACCTTCTATAGTCCTGGGGAAAGGTAAAGCAGGGAGGCCAGGCCGTATGGAAGTAGGGAACAAGAAGACGTACAGCAGTGCGCAGCGCAAACTGGTCAAGTTCTTTGAACGCAGCCGGAACCAGGGGAAAGCCCAGTCGCGTGCGGCCAAGACCGTCCTCAAACGGGTGGGGACACGGCTGGGGCGGGTAGAGCGGAGCAACGCGGCGTACCAGCAGCAACTGGCGGCCCTGCACACGCAGGTGACGGAGTGGCAAGCGAAGCACGCGCAGAGGGCGCGGGAGCTGGAGGAGCTGAAAAAAAAGTATCCGGGGATGTGAGCAGACGGCTCACTGGAGGAGCGTGGGAGGGCGAGGTCGTGCGGCAGCATCATTACGGCGTGCTGCAGGTGCTGGCGGTGGTCTCCCTGGTGTTATCAGCGGCAACGAGTTTGCGAGGGGCCGGGCGGGCGTTAGCCGTAAGGCAAGCCTGCGCGGGCTTGGTGTCGTGGAGCCCCTCAGGGGCGAGCACGCGGGTATGGGTATTACGACTGGGGTACTACAAGCTCACGCGCGCCAAAGAGCAAGGTGCCGATTGGGTCTGGATTGTGGATCATGTGGTGCAGACGGGGCAGGAGAAGTGCTTATTGATTGTGGGGATTCGGTTAAGTGCGCTGCCAGCCGTGGGAGAGTATCTCACGCACGCCGAGGTCGAACCGATTGCGATCTCCCCGGTCACGCAGTCCAATGGCGAGATCGTCTACCAGCAGTTAGAAGCGCGCGCGCTGGGAGCGACCCGCACGTGGCAGGAGTTTGCGCGCCGGGCGGGGCAGACGACGCAGCGGGTCCAGCAAACGGCCCTGGCCGCGCTGGCGCCGCCCCGGCAACAGCGGCAGGCGCGGTATATGACTGCGGGCGAGTTGGTGGCCTGGGGCGTACGGAGGGTGCAGTATCTGGAGGAGGAGGGGAGCCAGTGGCAGGAGTGGGACCGGCAGTGCGTGGAGCAGGCGGTGGGCTGGGTGCGGCAGTACCGCCACGAGGTCGAGCAGTGGCGCCAATGGGTTGAGGTGGGGACGATCACGGAACAGTTTGTTAAGACGCACGGCTTGACGGCGGGCGGGGCGCAGCAGTTGCAGCACCGGTTAGCCGCAGCGGGCACGCTGCCCCGGACCCAGCCCCTGTGTGCCGAGTTCGTCCAGTTTGTGACGGCGGAAGGAGCCACAGCCAACGCGGGGGAACGCTTGGTGGGCAGGAGCGAAGTGATCGAGTCCAGCTTTGGCAAATGGAAACGGCTGCAAGGCGACCAAGCCCGTAGTGGCCTGACCGGGTTGGTGTTGGCCTTAGGGGCGCTCGTCGCTCCCACCACCGCGCAGGTCATCAAGCAAGCGTTAACCACCGTCCCGACGAAAACCGTGCTCACGTGGTGTCGCGAAAAACTGGGGAACCCCGTGCAAGCCATACGTCGCGCGCTCTTTGCCCCGCTGTACAAAGCGGAACAAAAACAGGATCAGATCCCGCTCGCTGCTTGAGAAAATTTTCGTCATCCCAGGCTCTGCCTGCCTGCTGCCGCTCGTACAGCGGCAGAGCCGCCCGGCCCTTGCAGTCCCAGGCAGAGCCTGGAACCAAGAAAGCCCCCGGAACAAAAGCCGTGCGAATGCGCCGAATCCTTTTTAAGCGGTGGCCTGGAGGGTCCGGTCTGGCTCTCCGGTCGTTCCTCGCGGTCTCCTCCCTTGCAGATAATCGATGAATTCCTGCACCGCGGGGGTGAAGCGCCGAGCTCGCTTCGAGATGATCCCGAGCGGCCGGACCAAGACCTCGTCGGTAAATTGAATGGCTTTAAGGGTTTCGGCTTTAATTTCTTGAGTCACACTCGGTTCAGGCACGATAGAAATACCGGACCCGATCTCGACCACGCGCTTAATCGTCTCGATATTGTCGACTTCCATGACGTATTGGACTTTAATCCCGTGGCGACGGAAAATCCGGTCCAAGGCTCGGCGGGTAGGAACGTCTCGCTCAAAGCCAACAAATTTTTCGCCATTCAACCGCTTCATCGAGATGCGGTGGAATTCGGCAAAGGGATGCTGAGGAGCACAGACCAGAACCAGGCGATCCTCCCGAAAGGGAGTCACCAAAATCTGCGGGCGTTTGCTCGGATAGGCAACGATGCCCAGATCCATATCCCCACGGATGACATCTTCATAAATTTTATTGGCGCGGGTGTATTCGAGGTGGATATTCACATCGGGAAAGGTCCGTAGGTATTTTTTCAGCGGAGAGGACAACTCATAGAGCCCCACGCTGTATACCGTGGCCACTCGCACTGTGCCTGCCACCGAATGTGATAAAGTTTGTAAGCTGTCCTCAATCTCTCGATATTTCTGTACGATATCCTTCCCGGCTTGATATAATACCTCCCCGGCTGGGGTCAGCCGTACATGCCCTTTGGAACGCTCAACGAGTTCACGACTATAGCGTTCTTCTAAGCTACGGATCTGTTGGCTGACGGCAGACTGGGTAATGAAATTCTTCG